>JAADFL010000049.1 GCA_013152945.1 Deltaproteobacteria bacterium
ACTCAGTGGATGCAGACATGAACGATGATGACAGGGAAGCAAACGATTTGATTGAGCCCATCGACTTGCTGGATTCAGACATAAAGGATGACATCCACTCCGAATTGGTCGAAGATGTTTATTCCGAGAATCTGGAGCCCTCGTGGTTCAGGTGCAGGGAAGATGTCTTGGATGTAGAAAGCATAACAGTGACCAGCATGGAGGAGCTTGAGAAGCTTCGGGGTTACAGGAGGATTACAGGCGAGGTCACCATTGGTGACCGCAATCAATCGTTTGCATCACTTGATGAGCTTCGATGCCTTAGAGAGGTGAAGAGTCTTGATATTAGTTCTTTTGTAGTGGACATGTCAGGTATCTCTGGACTGACAAGGATATTCGGCAAGGAGGGCGCGCTTTCAATAATGGCTGGTTTTTCGCAGGTTCCTGAATTCGAGCACCTGGTCGAGGTCCATACAATAGATATTGTAATAGGCCCAGTGCCGACAGGTACGCTCAAGGAGATACGGGGGTTCAACGCCTTGAGTCGTGTTGGCGAGTTGATTATTGTCAATCAGAGCTATAGCACTGAGCCGGCAATTGAGCTTGTATCCATCTCCGGCTTCAACAACCTCGAGGAGGTTGTAGGTAATATATTTATAGACGGACTCTCATCGATGGATGGAGAGTCGAAGTTGAAGTCCATATCAGGTTTTGAAAGTTTGCGTTCAGCAGGAGGCCTGGGCCTGGACAAACTCAATGGAACGAGAATCGATGCATTTAAGAATCTAGAGACACTCGGGGCCCTGGGGATCAGTGATTCCAGCTTTACTACGGAAGGTGCGTTCGAGAGGCTGCATACAATAAAAGGCGTTTTCAACTTTGAGCGTAACAGGGTGAAGAGCATGGATGAGTTCGCGGCACTGAAGAGTGTAGCCTCTATCGGAGTACCATATATAAGCATATCTTATAATCCGGAGCTTGAGGACATCAAGGGACTCTTCAATATCAAAGAAGCCGGATTTGATGAAATATACATTACCGACAACCCCAAGCTCCCGACCTGCCAGGTGGAGAAGTTCATAGAGCACTTGAGGTCCCTGGGCTGGGCCGGAAAAGCTTACATCGATGGAAACGATGACCAGGCCACGTGTGACCCATAGCTGTAACCATGGACGAAGGCACAGCCCAACTGCATGGGCGATTTGGCGTAACACTTTGAGATGTAATCGGGAACCCGTCCCTGGTCTTCCTCCAAGGAGCGCTTAAGGACCTGGCCGGCTTGGTTGATATCCTTTGCTTTGGCGAGGCGTAGTTCTACGACCAGGCCTTTGGGCGGTATCTCCCCAAAGCCCGGTATCATGCTTCCCGGCCCGGTACCTTCGAGCTTCTCTCCAGGTACCCTGGTACCGGCATTTTAATTCGGCTACCACACTTTGGCTCTTTCTCCTTGACTGATTCGGCCATGGTACGTATAAATCCATGCACTGCCATGAGCCCAGGTAGCTCAGTCGGTAGAGCAGGGGACTGAAAATCCCCGTGTCGGCGGTTCAATTCCGTCCCTGGGCACCATGAATTTTACTTGTTTACCTGTTTATCGAGAGCCCAAAACAGGGCTTTTCCCGTCATCTCTGATCGGCTCCGATAAGGGCTGCTCCCAGCGCACCGGCGTACTGGGAAAGTTCATGGAAGTTGATTTTCATGCCGAGGCGTTTTTCCAGTGCTTTTCTCACTCCCTCGTTGATGGAGACTCCGCCCGTGAACAGTATGGGTTCTTCAATGGGTAATCTTCCCGCCATTCCCGCCACCCTGGAAGCTACGGACATGCAAATACCTGCGGATATTTCTTCGATAGGGGCGCCGGAATTTACCTGGCCGATTACTTCCGATTCTGCGAATACAGTGCATATCGAGCTTATGGGCACCGGGTTTTTCATGCCTGTAAGGGCAATATTGGAAAAGCTGTCAAGGTCGAAATCCAGGGCTTTTGCCATCACCTCCAGGAACCTGCCCGTCCCGGCGGCACATTTATCGTTCATGGCGAAATCAATCACCCGCCCATTTTGGTCCAGGGCGATAGCCTTTGAATCCTGTCCGCCTATATCGATCACGAACCTGCACCCCTGAAGCAAGGCCCAAGCCCCCCTTGCATGACATGTAATTTCCGTTACCACCTTGTCGGCGACCCTCACCCTGGCCCTTCCATAGCCCGTGGCAATGCACATCCCGATGTTGGATTTCCCGTATCCCGTTTCCAAGAGGCTGCGGTTCAACAATGCCTCCGCTACCTCGTGGCCCTTAAATCCGGCCCGGCCCAAGGCCTTTTTGATTACATGCTCCTGTTCCAACAGGACGACTTTTACAGTCGTGGACCCGACATCGATTCCAGCGAATATCACAAGGATTCCCCGGTATCTTGCCTGAACATCTCCAGGTCTTCTCTCTTCCCGAGCATGAGGAGCACATCGCCTTTTTTCACGACTTGGTTCGCAGTTGCAGGTAAGGATTTTTCCCCGTTCTCGTCTTTCCTGCGTATCAGGGCAGCCGTGAGATGGTACTTCGAACGAAGGCGGGATTCACCCAAGTTTTTCCCCCAAATCGTTTTTGGAGCCTGTACTTCTAGCAACGCAAAGCCTTCCAGAAACGGGATCCTGGCGATGACCTCGGGCTCTGTCAGTTGAACGGCCAGCCTTTTTGCAATGTCCCTTTCCGGATGTATCACCTCGGTGGCTCCGGCCCTTTCCAATATATGCCCGTGGTCGATCGAAACGGCCTTTGCGATGATCTCCTTGATGCCGAATTCCTTTAGGAACATTGTTACCAAAATGGAAGCAGCTATCTTGGATCCGAGGCCGACTATTCCCACGTCGGCATCCTGAACGCCGATTTTTTCCAAGGCGGTCCGGTCGGACACATCGATTACTGCGGCCCTGGAACAGTAGCTCCTGGCTGCCTGGACCGCTTTTTTACTCTTGTCCAGGGCCAGAACTTCATGGCCCATCTGGTGCAGTGACATGGTCACGGGTTTGCCGAAACTACCCAGTCCGATTATTACGAAACGCCTGCGGTCCAAACCTATGCCTCCCTCATCCTTTTAACCCCTTCTTCAGGACCGATTACTACGAGTATGTCACTGTCTTTTACCTTGTGATCAGCCCCGGGGGATATTACCGTGCGTTCGGGCACTAATTCCTTTACTGCCAGCACCTGGACCCCGTATCGTTTTCCAGGATCCAATTCTGCAAGAGAACGGCCCACGATTCTCTTGGAGGGAGCCAATTCCACCAAGCTGAAGCCCGATGGCAGGGAAAGATAGTAAAGTACATTTTCCGAGCAAAGCCTGCGGGCGAGTTGAAACGCTCTTTCCTGCTCCGGGAAGACCACGTGAGTCGCTCCGATACGTCTCAATATTTCAGCATGATCTTCATCCAGGGCTTTTGCAACGATCTGCGGCACACCCAGCCTGGTGAGATGCAGGACTACTCTTGTGACGGCATCCATGCTGCCTCCCAGGCTGACCACTACCACGTCCATCTTGTCCACGCCCATGGCCACAAGATTGTCCCTTTGAGTCGCGTCGGAAACCATGGCCTTGTCCACTTCGGGTTGGACCGCCTTGGCCCGGTCCGGATCGCCGTCGATGGCTATTACGTATCGGCCCAGCCTGCTCAACTCGAGAGCCATGGTCATTCCGAATTTGCCGAGGCCGATGACAGCATGCTTTTTCATCGAGCTGGCCTCATCCTACCACCACGTTTTCTTCTGCATACTGGAACCTGCCTTTCTTTTCACCGGGTCCGAGGGCCATGGCAAGAGTCAATGGCCCGAGCCGGCCCGCCAGCATGGTGAATACTATAATAATTTTACCCACAGGGGAAAGATTGGATGTAATGCCGGTAGAGAGCCCTACAGTGCCGAATGCGGACATGACTTCGAAAAAGAGCTCCATGAAGGTGCCGCCCCCGCCCCTGTGGGGGACGGATGAAACTTCGGCAGCCATCAAGAGGAAGGTCATGATTGTTACGAATACAAAAGAGAGCATGATGATCGCCAGGGCCTTTGAGATAGTACGTTCCGGTATGGTCCGCTGGAAAATGTTCACGGTGTGCCTGGATTTGAGCCCTCCCCTGAACATTGATGCCACTATGGCCACGGTGCTCGTCTTGACTCCTCCACCGCAGGAACCCGGACTGGCGCCGATGAACATCAATATCATGGTAAGGAAGAGAGACGTATTTGTGAGCATCGAGTAATCCAGGGTGTTGAAACCGGCCGTCCTGGCGGTAATGGACTGGAAAAAAGAAGCCATCACCTGCTCTCCAACCGGGAGTTGCTCCAGGGTGTTGTTCCTTTCGAACAACCAGATGCCGATTGCTCCGCCGATTATCAGAATGGCGGTCGTGGAAAGAACCACCTCGGTATGAAGCGTCAGGCGGACCGTTTTTCCCTTTCTTCTCCTGGTCCAGGCCTTCAACATGTCCTGAAGAACCAGGAAACCGATTCCTCCAAGAACTATCAGGAACATTATGGTGACGTTTATTATGAAATCTCCCCTATAATGAATAAAACTGTCCGAGTACAGAGAGAAACCGGCATTGCAAAACGCTGAAACGCTGTGGAAAATTCCCGAATAGAGAGCTTGCTCAAAGGGCATATGGCTTGAAAATCCAAGGGATAAGAAAAGTGCTCCCACAGCCTCTATAGTCAAGGTGAAGATGAATACGTTGCGAACCATGGCAGTAATGGAAGACCGTCTCGTGTTGCCCAGGGTGGAAGACAACACGTCCTGGTTGCGGAAAGAAAGCCTTTTGCCAAGGAGCACCAAAAAGATGCTGGAGAATGTCATGATGCCGAGCCCGCCGAGTTGTATCAGCGCAAGCACGGTACCCTGCCCGAAGGTGGATAACTTGGAGCCCGTATCCACGACTATCAACCCGGTTACACACGTCGCCGATGTTGCAGTGAACAAGGCATCGACCCATGAAAGAGGATCACCCCGGCTGGCCCAAGGCATTGCCAGAAGCACGGCGCCTGCAAGTATCACAACCGAGAATGATAACAAGAGTGTCTGTGCTGGTTTCAGGGCGGGAAGTTTCAACCGGTCCTCCGACCCCGGCCGGACTACACAATAGACGGCCGGGCCTCAAGAATGTTGTGATTCTAACCTGGTTGAACACCACCGAGTCAAGGCTAGAGTCGTTGCCGATAGAGTTTTCCGTTATAACGCTGAGCGATCGGAGTGACCGGCAAGGCGCAACAACGAAGTAATACCTCCAGGTATTTCGAGCAAGAGTAACGCAGCCGAGAGCTTCGAGGTCCGGCTGGATGCGAAAAATATTTTCGGCACCGGCTCTAGAACAAACCCAGGAAGTAGCCGGCTGCCACGGCCGAACCGATTACGCCCGCTGCGTTGGGCCCCATGGCGTGCATCAGGAGGTAATTCTTCTTGTTCTCTTTTTGCCCCATGTAGTGAACCACCCTGGCAGCCATGGGCACTGCAGACACGCCGGCTGCACCCAACATCGGATTGAACGGCTTCTTGCTGAACCATGACATCACCTTTCCAAGCAATACACCGCCTGCAGTGCCGAAACCAAAGGCGCACAGGCCCAGGAAAAGGACCAGCAATGTATCGGGTTCCATTACCCGGTCCGCGGGCATGGATGCACCTACTCCGAGCATGAGCAGTATGGTCACTATGTTGACGAATTCATTTTGAGCCGTCTTGGTGAGCCTGTTCACAACGCCGCTTTCCCTGAAAAGGTTTCCCAGGAACAAGAGTCCGACAAGGGGAGCGCTTCTTGGAATCATCAGGATGATGAAGATCGGCACGAATATGGCGAAAAAGATCTTCTCCTTTTTCGATACCGGCCTCAACATCGGCTTCATGTAGATCTTCCTTTCTCTCCCGGAGGTCAGCAACCTGATGATTGGCGGCTGAATCAATGCCACCATGGCCATGTACGAGTATGCGGCGGTGGCTGTTATTCCCATGATGTGCGGAGCGAGTCTTCCCGTCGTAAAAATGGTGGTGGGTCCGTCGGCGCCGCCTATTATGCCGATGGAACATGCCTCGGGTATGCTGAAGCCATAGGCGACAGCGCCGAGGAATGCCACATAAATGCCGAGTTGTGCCGCCGCTCCAAGTATAAAAGCCTTTGGATCAGCTATCAAAGGACCGAAATCCGTCAATGTACCTATACAGAAGAAAATGAGCTGCGGCAAAATCATGTATTGGTACAGGCCGAACTTGAGCAAGATGCCAAGGAAACCGGCGGATCCCATCGGCTGGCCCGCCGCCGGCTGGACCATAAGTCCTGTAATTGGAAGATTGGCCAGGATCATGCCTGCGCCGATTGGCAGGAGTTCAAGAGGCTCCCACTCTTTGACGATTGCCAAAGTAATGAAGCTGAGCCCGGCGATTATCATAATGGCTTGGCCCAGAGTCAGGCTTGAAAAACCGGTTTGCAGGCCAATGCTCATGAAGCGACTCCGGATTTATTGTGGTCTTCAGCCAAGCTTGTACTCTCTTTTTTCACGGAATTCTTTTTCTTGTCCAATGCCATGAATACCTTGCCAGAGATCCATGTTGTAAAAGCTATTATTGCCATCACTCCGAACACGATACCAAGGCCCGTGCCCGTAATTACCAAGGCTTGGCTGAATTCATTCATTGAACAACTCCGTTTAATCACTACGTGAGTTTCGAAAAAAACAACTTTTTCTCTAAACCCTTTTCTCTGCTGATTCTCTTTACCAACTAAAGATATCCAGTGTCCAGCGTATTGCTCCGGCCAATACCAGCAACAGGCCTTCCATGCGCGTCAATCTCCAGCCTGTTCTCATGAATGCCACGGCCATAACGCACATGGCCAGAAGCATCCACATGCTTGAACCGGCTTCCCGGACAACGCCCATCGGCTTGATTAGGCCTGCCGTTCCGAGAACTCCAAGGAGGTTGAAGAGATCCGATCCTATCAAATTACCCAGCGATATGCTTGATTTACCCTTGACGGCAGCCATGAGGGAGGTGGCCAGCTCAGGGGCCGAGGTTCCTGCTGCAACAATGGTTACCGCTATTACCCACTCGGAAATGCCGAGTACCCTTGCTATGCTGGAAGCGGAATCCACAAGCAGGTCACCTCCTCCTACGACACAAGCTATTCCGATTAGAAGTTTTGCGCCGTCCCTTATGCCGGCCTTATCATTACCCACGGCCTTGTATTTCCTGTCTCTTCCCCGCCAGAGTAGAAACAGGTAGGATACCAGGCCGAGAAGGAGGATGCCTGCTTCCCACCTGGCAAGAAATCTATCCCTGAAGAAAAAAATAAGAAGGGAGGCTGTTAGTATCAACAAGAGTCCGTCACGGTATACTACTTCCCTTGATGTCTTCAGGGTTCCGAACAGGGCGCATCCTCCCAGGATGAAGCCGAGGTTGAATATGTTGGAGCCTACTATGTTTCCTACGGAAATATCGGCGTGACCCTGGAACGCCGCCGCTACTGTGACTGCGAACTCAGGCGCTGATGTGCCGAATGCAACTATTGTCAATCCTATGGTCAAATCCGAGAGACCAAGGGTCTTGCCGATAACGGATGCCCCTTCTATGAGCCATTCCGCACCCCTCCATAAAAGAGCTACGGACAAGATCAACAGCAGTATGTCTAAAGCCGATTTAACCATTGTCATCCATAAAGGGGCATGTCGGCAGCCTTAAAAGCCGCCCAATGCAATGCCGATAAGGTGTAATGTATCTTGTCCGTCGGTGACCACGCGGTAATGCAATCCCACTGTAAGCGGCATTTGGACAGGGCCGTAGTTGAGAAACACGCACAAGGAACCAACAAGGTAAAAACTTTCCGTGTTTACCAGTGTTTCAGCCTCTGCTTCCAAACCGAGTATGGAAAACGGCATGTAATAGCCCCTCAATACTATGGGCAAACCTATCATCGCATTTTCATCACCAATTCCCGGTTCTGAAACCTGCTCGACCCCGGCAAGCAAGATGAGACCCAAAATGCCTCGCGCATCTATGAATTGCTCTTTGCCCTTGGGATCGAGTTTTGGGAAATCGAAGTTCCTCCACAGGGACAAGGCTCCAAGGGCTTCAAGCCTGTAGTCGATTTCTTCGTTCTTTATTTGCTTGGTAACCCCGTAGTTGAGCAGCTCCGTGTTGACTTCCGCGCCGAACATTCCATTTCCAAAGAATGAGCCTGTCCTCAATCCAAGGTACATCGTGTCGGCTCCGCCCCCGGCTTGTGATTGGTTCGTGGCCCCTATTGAGAATCGAAGAGTGCCCCTTGGAGATGTGGGTATATCATCCATATCCGAAAGCCACATGCCTGTCAGGATGGCAAGAGGCGGGACTGCGGCCACGGCCAGGCCAAAACCCGCGTTGTTCCAGAAATCGGGCAGGCCCGCAGGTTTGCCGCTGGCCATGGCTGCCGAAGGTACCAACAAACCTGCTGATATTGCCGCCCAAGTCATCATCCTTGCGGCGATTTGAAACCGGTTGGAAAGTTTTTCTAAGAGCATCTGCATCACCTTCCTTTTCGAGCCTTGCTACCTGTTGCCTGCTGCCGGAAGTTGTTTTAGAGTCATCACATAAGGATACAGAGATGTCACCGACAGGAGAGTAACGCCGCCAAGGAGTGCATAGCAGACGCTGCCGGTCCATATCTCCCAGGTCTTTTGCGAAATCGAGCCAAGTATAAAGGGATGTAAACCCAGCGTGGTGACTATGATCTGGGACACGATACTTTGGGTTACGGTTTTGGCCTTGCCGATTTTTTTTGCCGCTACAACTATTCCCCTGGCATTACAGTAGGGCCTTAGAAAAGCGTTTTGGAATGATTCTCGTATTACTATCAATAATAACATCCATAGGGGCATGAGGCCCACCCAGGTAAAACAAAAAAACACAGTGACGAAGAAGGTGCTGTCAGCAATGGGATCGAGGAATTTTCCAAGGTCTGAAATCTCGCCTCGCTTTCTGGCGATCTTGCCGTCCATGACGTCTGAAAACGCGGCCCACCACAATAGTGCCAGGCAAACCCACTTGCCGGCCGTTCCAAGGAACAAGAAAGACAAAAGGTAAATCGGCGCCGCTGCGAGCCTGGATACGGTCAGCTTGGTCGAAGTATTCATGGCCTGCAAGGTACCTGTGGCAGGACATGATGTCAAGAAAACCCGGTTCCCTGGCTCGAAACAAAAAAGCCGGCTCCACAATTCATACTCCGGCTTATCACCAAGCTGTCGGAAGTTGCGAAATGCATTGGACGCGCACTGACTTGTGATCTCAACATGCAAATATCTTGCGTATCCGGGATATCCTTGGTATCCAAATCGTGAAAAGAGATATCGGCGGGATAGTGGTGTGTCTTGACGGAACATTGCATCAATAAATCCATATCGAGCCTGGTTCTTGCTTTTTCTCTCTTTTTTGCCACTGCCTTTTCACCAATGCTCGTTCGTGCGTCATTGGATTCTGCCGGGGATTCTGCCGGGGATTCTGCCGGGGATTCTGCCGGGACGGTGGAAGAACAACGCCTGGACGATTTGTCACGACAGGTAAAGGCTGAAGAAAGCAAAGCCACAACAGCCTTGTTACTGCACAAGATGTTTGATCTCTGGAGCTTTCTTCCAGGTGAGGAAAAACTCGTGCAGGTGTTGGCAGAGGTGGGAGCATCACAAAATGCTCACCCGCTCGTAAGGGACCATGCAAGGTACCTGGCGGCCAGACTTGCAAGGATCCGCGGTGATATAAAAACAGAAAGATCGCTCCTGTCCAGGATCGGGATTGTCCTTGACTACTATGTCTTGGGACCTTTCTCCAACCAGGGAACAAGGTCCTTTCTTGCCAGGAAGAAGCCCGAGTTTGAAGGATTCAAACCCGGCAAGGATTACAAAGGAAAGGATAGGCCGGTAAAGTGGAGGAAATTTCCTGTTGCACTGGTGTCCGGGGGATCTGTTGACCTTGCCTATTACCTGAACCAGAAAAAAGAGGCATGCGCATACCTGGCTACTGATATTGAAGCCGGGAGGAAAGTTCCGGCTTCATTTCGTATAGGTTTTTCCGGGCCGGCGGCTCTTTGGTTGTCCGGCAATCTCGTGTTTGCCTCCACGGACAGGCACTATGCAGCATTAGACCAGGCGGCTGTTCCCGTGGTCCTGCAAAAGGGCTCGAATCCGGTTCTCGTCAAGACCTGCGCCGGTGACCAGGGCTGGGAAGTGATATTCAGGGTAACAAGGCCCAGGGGAGAGCCTGTTCCGGGCGTGTCTGTATCACTTGGGCCCAACCAGACAGGGCCGGTCGAACCGGGTGTGGGTCGGGTCGGGTTGCCTTTTGCAAGGAAGGCAGGACCGAACGAGACCAGGCCGGCAGACCTGGTCGACAAGCTGAGAAAGGAGGCGGAGTCGGGAATACCAAGTGCGGAACAGATACTGGATTTGGCTTATGCACTAAAAAAATTCATGCCATTCGACATGGAGCAGGAACTTGAAGTCAAGGCAGCCGAGACAGCAGTGGCCATGGCGCAGGACAATGCCCGTATTCTTTGTGATGCATCCAAATTGTTCAGGGATCCGAACAAGGCGAGAGGCATCCTGGAGATTGCACAGCATGTGAAACCCGAAGATGTCCGGGTTCTTTCATTGTCGGCAGAGCATGCATTATCGGCAGGTAGGTTTTTCGAGGCGGTTGACTTGGCAAAAAAGGCTGTTTCAGCGGATCCGGTGGACATGGAGGCCAGGCTGGTCCTGGCCAGAGTAATGTCTGCGGCGGGTTTGCCTGAAATAGGTATCAAGAACCTCTTGACCTTGGGAAATTACCGTTTACAGGCATTGGAGCCGGCCGTCCTGTTGCTCTCCCTGGCCGAACAGGCAGGGCTTGATAATATGGCGGATCAATGGGCGGAGAAAATACTGGAAAGGGCTCCGGGCAACCGGGAGGCGTTGCAAAGGGTATTGGATCGTAATTTTGCTGCAGGTAATTTGGATGAATATCTGAAGAATTTGAGAAAGGCCCTGGAAATCAACCCTTCGGCCGAGGAGCTTTGGATTGATCTGGCCGGGGTCCTTCAGGCTAACAAGAGAGGGAGAGAGGCTCTCAAAACATTGGACAGGGCTATCGAATTGTCTCCCCAATCAGCGGAACTACATACATCGCTCGGAAGGATTTTGGATCTTCTCGGCAGGCACCAAAGAGCCGAATCCGAGTACAAGGCCAGTCTCGAATTAAGACCGCAGAACCCGGATTTAAGGGATTATCTCGAATTCAAATCACCGGCAACAAAGGGATTTTTCGAACGGTTCGAGAAAAAGGGAACTGCCTTTGTCCGGAATCTGGCACAAAATGTTCCTGTAAGTAAATATCCGGCGGACAAGTTGTTCGATCTCATTGTTACAAGGGTTCATGACAATGGGCTTGCATCCAGGTTCGAACAACTGGTAGTCAGGGTGAACAACAGCAACGGAGTTCGAAACTACAGTAGCAGAATGATACAATTTTCCCCGGAAAATCAAAGGGTTCGTATCTTGGCCGCACGGATATACCGCCCTGACGGCACAATTACAGAGGCATCCACTGTTTATGAGAAGTCTCTTTCAGATCCGTCCCACCGGACTTATTACGATGTCAGGGCCAAGGTTGTAGAACTTCCTGAATTACACCCTGGAGATGTAGTGGAGCTGGAGACAATGATATCGGACCGGGGTGAAAACCTGTTCTCAAAGGAGTTCGGTGACATCGTGTCTTTTCAGGATGTTGTGCCGATCCACAGGATCCGGTACGTATTGTTGATGCCGTCCGGCCGAAAGGTATTCTTCAGCCGGTTGCCGAGGGGAGTAAAAAAAGAAGATCTGAAGCCACAAGAACAGGGCTTCAATGTATTTGCCTTTGAAGCTCGAGATATACCTCCCATAGAGCCGGAGCCGAATATGCCGGGCCTGGCCGAGGTATCCAGGTTACTGCATGTTTCCACGAGTGAGAGCTGGATCAAGCTTGGTAAGTGGTACGGAGGCCTGATAAAGAATCAATTTTCACCGGATCAGGATCTCAAGAAACAGGTTGCCATGCTGACACAAGGTTTGACCGGTGCCAGGGCCAAGGTGGAAGCAATATATCAGTTCGTAGTCAGCAAGACGAGGTACGTGGCACTCGAGTTCGGCCGTCACAGCTATAAGCCATATCCTGCGTACCAGGTTTTGTCCAGGGGCTTTGGAGATTGCAAGGACAAGGCTGTCTTGATGATTACCATGTTGAAACAAGCTGGAGTCAAGGCATATATGGCGTTGTTGAGAACCAGGCAACTCGGGTCATTGTCCCGCAGGCCGGCTTCTTTGAAACTGTTGAATCATGCAATAGTGTACGTCCCGGCCTTGAAGATGTTTATGGATCCGACTGCGGAGTGGTCCGGGCCGTACGAATTGCCGCCTGTAGATCAAGGTGTTTTCACCCTCCTGGTGTCACCCGATGGAGGGGCGGAAGTCGCTGTCACTCCCGTATCATCGCCCGCCGACAATGTTGAAGACCGGACCGAGGTGATTATCCTTGGTGCGGACGGAAGCGCTTTGATTAAAGGAAAGACGGTTGTAAAGGGCGGTTATGCGGGGGTTCAAAGAAGGCGTTACGAATCCAAGGCCGACAGGAAGGACAAGTACGAAGAGGCCATCTCATCCCTGTTGCCCGGAGCCAGAGTGGAAAAATTCAGTGTAAGCAATCCCAGGGACTTGTTGTCCCCATTCACAATGAATTACAAAGTCCAGGTTCCGAACTATGCAAAGCAGGACAATGGATCTTTGTCCCTGGTGTTTTCAGGTCACCCGTTAAGCTTTTCCCGGAATTTTGCAAGGCTTTCATCCAGGAGATATGATTTGCTGATTAACCTGCCCTTTCTGTACAAAGCCAGGGAATCAATCACAATTCCCAAGAAGTTTTCTTGTCATGTTCCACAAGGAGGAAAGGTTGAATCTCGTTTCGGCCAGGCATCTTTGACTTTTAGTTGCAGGGGGAGAAACATAGAGATCAAGGGGGAAATGGCTATCCGGGTAAGAAGGGTAAAGGCCGCTGATTACCAGGCATTCAGGAAATTTGTTGGGCAGGTTGACGATCTCCTCTCAAGGACTGTACGACTTGATATGCCGGATGACAAAGGTAAGCACGAAAAAGCCGGGGGCGATTCGTGAAACAAGCAACAAAAGCATTACCGGCCTTGTTTGTTGTTATGGCAGTGGTGTCATGTGGCCGGTCCGGTTTACTTGTGCCGGCATTTTCTCCGTTCGATTCTTCTCTTATGGCAGTGCCGTCGAAAAGGGCTGCAGTACAAGGCTGGCAACTTGTACTCGCTGGAAACAGGGTGGAAGCCATGCGTTTCTTCAAGAGAGGGGGAAGCGCCGAGGCATTGGCAGGCAGGGCTATTCTTGATTATAGTGCAGGAAATTACCTTGATGAAGGCGATGCATGGCTGGAATTGATTTCCAAATTTGCGTTCCATCCACTGGCAATGGTTGCTGCAGCGAGGCTGGAGCGTCTGACCAGGACCGGTACACGGTTCGACAGTGATATTGTAAGAGTGGCAACCAGAACACTGAACCAAACAGTAAAAATGGATCCATGGGCCAGGTACTGGCTGAGGGTGATGCTGGCGCGGGTGATGGACCGCTCCAAGAGGAGCCGGGAGGCCGGAAAAATCAGGTCTGGTATTGGTTATCTGAAAAATTGGTCACAGACCGGTCCCTTTGGCAGGTATCCCAGCCTTGAGAGCTTTGATGCATATTGGCCGAATCCGAAAGCGGGAAAGTCAGGGAAAAATGTTACAGGCCCGGGTTTGCCTAAAAATCCGTTCTTTACCGCCGCAAGGATCTTTCATCCGGCTGAAACCAACCTGGGCCAGGTTGTTTTCCATTCAGTGCCTGCCAGGGGAGGCGTTTTTTACGCACGAACCGTATTTGAAAACAGCAAGACAGAGACAGCCTGGTTCTGCATGTCGAGTTCAAGCTCGTTTGCCCTGTTTCTGGATGGAAAGAAGTTGTTCGCCCGGGACAGGTACAGGAATTACACTCCCGACGCAAGGTGCGTGCCGGTGAAACTTGCTCCTGGAAATCACTTGGTAGTGACGTCCGTGATATCGGACATGATATCTCCTTCATTCACTTTGTTTGTTCAGCCGTTGGACAAGGGCGCAGAACCATTACGCCAGCCAAAACGCTATACCAGTGATTTCACGGGCCGTCGTTGGGCCGGGTTCGACCGGCAAACAGGATATCTTTATACGGAAAAACATTTTTCCACTGAAATTTCCCTTTATCCAAAGAACCCGTTGCCGAGGCTGTGGTTTGCACTTGTAGAGCTTTTCTTGGGGGATGAAGTCGGCGCGGAAAAGAGTATGAGCAAGGCCTTGGAAATTGCAGGGCATTCCGGTGTTATTGATTTCCTTGCGGCCAGGATGGTGCTGGTAGACCATGCATTGCCTGTGCAGGAAAGAAGGGCTGCGGCAAGAGCAGGATTCGAGACCTGCCGCAAGGAGGACCCGGGCGCGGCCGCCTGTCTGTACTGGCTTTCTATTCTTGAAGGTATGGAGGGACGGCCGAAAAAACAATTGAGCCTCTTGAAACAAGCTTTGGCCAATCAGCCTGACGCATGGCTGTGGTTGATTCGACTTCATAAGATATTGGCCCGCATGGGCTGGAAGGCCGAGGCTGAGGATGCTTTGGATTCGCTCAAAGCCGTGGATCCCGGTGCTGCTGTTGATTTGCAGCGAAGATGGGCCAACAGGAACAGGCGATTTCATGAATCCGGTGAGTTGACGAAACTCTGGGCTTCCATGAATCCAAGGAGCATTGTTGCTGCAAGGAAATCGGCAAGGGCTGGGCAAGTGACCACTGCCTTGGCAGAGGTGGAGCGAATCTTGTCCGGCATGGGGCCGTCACACTGGTTGCTTAAATTCAAGGCCGGTCTGCTGGCGGAAATTGCGGAATATGGAAAAGCGGCCGGAATACTTCTGAAAATGCCGTGGGAATTACCATCCGACCTTAAAAAAGCGGCCATGTACGAGGCAATGGCCGGGGACATGAAAGAAGCATACAAGAATATCCTGCGAGGCGTCAGACTGCAGCCCGAAGGAGGCGGGTTGACATTGCAGGCTGCGATCATGTCAGGGGTGACTCCTTTGCAGGAATTTCGTTTGGATGCGGAAAAAATACTCTCCGGCTTGAAGGCTGTGGACATCGGTGCAGCTTCACATGGCGCTTCGGCGGAGTTGTTGCTGGATCAATATGTGTTGGATTTATCGCGGCCCGGTCCGGGTATAGAACTAGTGCATACACTGAGGAGGATTCTGACCAAGAAGGCAGTACAGGAAATGGGTGAGGTAAGGGTGCCGCAGGATGCATGGTTGTTGAACTTGAGGGTGATAAAACCGGACGGACATATTCTCGAGCCCGAGGATATCGCCGGCAAGGATACGGTAAGTTTGCCCGGTCTCGAACCCGGCGATGCAATTGATTTCGAGTACCTGTCAGAGGCGCCGTATTCTTCGGTTTTTGCAGGAGGCTTTCTTTCCGATGCCTTCTTTTTCAGAACCAACAGGGAGCCGGTTCGACATTCCCAGGTTATAATCAGGGCCGGCCCGGGACAGGATCTGGAAATAAATCTTTTCAACCATGCCAAGGAGCCGGTAGTAAAAGACAATCCGGATGGAGGTAAGACATATACATGGGAAGCCCATGACCTGGATCCAATTCCGCCCGAACCGGTTTCGGTCCCGGCAATGGAATACCTGCCCTACCTGAAGGTGGGAATGAATGTAACCAGGCGGGATCTTTATAAGGTCTTGTCTTCCCTGGTGCCTGAACGGGTCAGGTTGGATCGGAGAATACGGGAGTTTGCTGAAAAAGCGGTGCATGGCATGAATGCCCCTAGGGACAAGACCAGGGCCGTATTCAAAGCAGTATTGAAAAAGGTGATATCGGATTCCGGCGGTATCAGGAGCTCTGCCGCATATACCCTGGCCAGGGGAAAGGGCAGCAGGGTGATGCTGTTGACTGCGGCATTGAGGGCTGTGGGCGTACCCGCCGACGTGGTGGCTGTAAAGCCGTTTAGCGCTCCGAGACCGCATGCAACGGATAAAGGGCAAAAACCGCTACCCTCGCCCGGCGAATACACGTCATTTGTGGTCAGGGCCAGGCCGGACCGGCGTTCTCCCGTTTGGCTCGATGTTGGATCTAGGTTCGGCGAGTTCGATTACCTGCGTCCGGGTTTCCAGGAAAGTCCGGCCATCGTGCTTTCACCGCAAGGTCCTGCAGAAATAACGACTCCGGCCTATCCGGCATCCAGGGAGAGACACGAAGTTGCTTTGCAAGTGGATATACACGAGGACGGGTCGGCCCGGTTAAAGGGAGTTGAACTTTTCCGTGGCTGGGAAGGCGCTGTATTTCGATCCGGCCTCGCGAGGTTGACCGAAAAACAGGTGGGCCAGGTCCTCCAGGTCGGGCTTGGAAAATTTTTTCCAGGGATGAACCTGAAGAAATTCGACATCAAGGACCTCGAAGCCGGCTGGGACCAAACCCCGTTGAGAGTGGAATACGAGCTGGAGATTCCATTGTTTGCAAGGCTCAAGGATCACTCCCTTGTCATAGAGAAGGGTTTGTACCCGGTTAAACTTGGACAGATGTTCCTGAGGGCGGCCGAGCCTAAACTGCCTTTGCTGGTAAGCGTGTCAAGCAATGTCCACCAGGAAGTAGTAATTAAGGTGCCGCCTGGATACATTGCCTTACCTGTGGGCAAGCTGAGCTTGAAAAGCCGTTTTGGAGAATACGAGTTGAAAACAGAGGTGCTGGCCCATGGAATCGGCATGGACAGGCGTCTAGTCATGCCCATGGCCAGGGTGGAGCCCGGGAATTTTGCTGAATTTGCAAATTTTTGCCACAAGGTCGATCAGAGCGAATCCAGGGAAATTGATTTTGAAAAGAGACTGAAGTGATAGTTGACTTGGTATCGTTGTATCGTCTGGTGTGAAATCCTGCAACAGGTAGTGGCTCTCAGTCACGGAAAATAATGATTACCACTTGAAAATGCTGAAATAACAAGCCGGTGACTCTTGGCATGACCATTGCTGTAGTTATTGTTGCAAGTCAAGGAGGTGAATACATGAGGACGGTAGCTGTCTTTTTGTTTTGTATTTCTTTTCTTTTTACAGGTCTCGTGCCCGGGCAGGTTTCTGCCGGCACTGGAACTCATTTTGCCCTGGAATTGGATGGAGGGGCTGCTTTCGGCCTTTCGTACGACGAATGCAAACCAGGTTATACTGCAGGTGCGTCATTCGGCCTGGGCGGCCGGCCGGGAGGCAGCCCGTTAGTGTTCTATTTTCTCACCGCGTACAAGAGAAACAACATGGAACTCGACGGAGGGCAGTTGAGCCTGGACCGTACTGTCAATTCGCTGCTGTTCGGCCCAAGGATGGTGTTGCCCTTGTTCTATGGATTGAGATTTTTTATTGAAGGCCTGATTGGGCCGGCATGGGTGAGTTCAAAATTGAGGGCCAAGTCCGACGTGTCGTTGGAGCAGGGCACGGAAACGAGATTTGCATACAGCCTGGCCGCCGGCTTCCAATATAGGATTATAGAGAGCCTGTCTATAGGGATTAAAGCCACCTATGCCGACGAGTACAAGGATGAGCAGGATCCGCTGGTGCTCTTGGTTAATGGTTCCGGGGGCGACCCGGGAAGGCGTGTAACAACCTCGGCCTTTGTGACTTTTCATTTCTAGCCGAAAAGGGAGCATGTCATGAGAGATGATTTTACCCCGGACAGAATGGCTGCCTGGGCCGGCATATTGTTGCTTGTGGCACTTGGCCTGTTGTGGTTGCAAGGGTGCGGGGAATCACGGACAAGGGGAAAGGCTTTTGTCAATGTATGCGGACCGGGCCAGGATGTGTCCCAGTGCCGGAGTTTTGACAACCTCCGGGTAAATACGGCATTTTTCTCCAGGGAGTGGTCCAAGTTCGGATCTTCGGGACTTGCTGTTTTTTTTGAACTGTCTTTGGGAGAGGGAGGGAGCGCGCCACAGGCGTTGGTATGGTTGGACATGGATTTGTCTACTGCCGGGCCCGAAGGCAAGAGTGTTGTTTCAGGCGATGATTTACAAGCGGAACTGCTGATACTCGATGGCCCGGAACATTCCAGGAAGTTAAAGGGGACAGGCGAGTTTCAGGTAGAGAAAAATAATCCTGGGGGCAGAAGCCCTCTGATCATAAGCGGCAACCTCTCCCTGAAATTCCCTGATCAAAATGGTGATACGTGGTTTGTAATCGGCGCCTTGATGACCGACCGGCAGTCTGCGGGCGAGGGTCAAGAAACGGACGGACAGGAAAACATGCATGGCGGTTACTACTATGATGATTATTGCTATGACTGCTATGGGTGCGGCGGCGCATATTATGATCAAGACAGTAATGCAAGCGCGGATTCTTCCGGATGCGGGGGAGATGAAACCACGACTGACGACTCGGGTTGCCAGGGAGATGACATGTCCGGTTCGAACAATTCCAATTATAATTCATCTTATGATTCATCCGGATGTAGCGGCGATTCTTCTGATTCCGGTTGCGAGGGGGATGCCAAGGCGGGCTCGCGGCCTTGCAAGGTCCATGGTCACAAACACGGCCGTTCCATGCCAGGGTTCCTGAGGATCCTTGTTCCCATGTTGCTGATATGGGCCATCAGGCACGGCAAGAGGTACTAATGCAGGGAGAATCTCCGGACTTCATGTTTCATATTTTACGTTTTTTGTGTTTAGCATCCTTTGATGAGACATGTTTTACTATTTTTTCAGCCAAGCCGGGGCCGATTCCGTGAACTTCCGTGATTTCTTCCGGTGATGCATCCTCGATTCCCTTGTAACTGCCGAAGCGGACAAGCAATGCTTTTGCTCTGGCCTTTCCGACGCCTTTGATGTTTTCAATTCTGCTCCTGGTCATTTCCCTCCTGTGCATCTTCCTTGTGTAAGTAATCCCGAAACGGTGAGCCTCGTCCCGGGCCAATTGCAAGAGCCGCAGGCCGGGTCTCTTGCTTGATACCGGGATAGGATTCTTGATTCCTTCGAGAAATATCCTGTCCGGGATATCACCCTGCTTGCTGTTTTTTCTGCGTTGCTTGGCGATTGCGGCCAGGTTGAATAATCCTTCAAGGCCCATCTTCTGTAAGACATTCAAGGCAACGTTTAGCTGTTGTCTTCCTCCGTCCAGCAATAAAAGGTCGGGTAGGGATGAATATTTTCCATCCTTCCCGGTATCGCCGGGCCTGAACCTTCGCGACAATACCCGTGACATGGCCTTGTAGTCGTCTCCGCCTGATATGCCGAGTTTGAACCTCCTGTATTCATCGGGAGCGGGTTTCCCGTGTACCAGCACGGACATGGATGCATTGGTGAAGCCTCCTGAAAGGTGTGAAATATCGAATGCTTCTATCCTGGCCGGGGGCCTTGGTAAATCCAGCAGCTTCTTCAATTCCATCAGCTCCCTGGATAAAGACTTTTGTTCCCTTATTTCCGCCTCCAATGCAAAGGATGCGTTTTTTTGTGACAAAGACAAAAGCTTTTTGAGCCTGCCACGCATCGGCACACGTATTTCCACTTTCTTTCGAGCTAAACTGGAAAGCTCTTGTTCGAGCAGGTCCTTGTCATCCATCTTAACGGGCAAGAGTATCTGTGACGGGATGTCGCCGGACTTGTCGTAGAACTGAAACAGGAAAGACGAGACCAGGTCGCTCGTCCAAAATTGCTGGTTGTGAAAATGAAAGGGACGGCCGTGTGTGATTGCACCGTTTCGCATGGCCAGCAAGTAGATTGTCAGGTCGCTTTTGACTCTCGAAACTCCGAAAATGTCCCTGTCGACCCGGTCGGGGCCGACTACATACTGCTCTTGAAGAGTGGCCCGGACAGCCCTTGTCTGGTCACGTAGTTTTGCAGCTCTTTCGAACTCCAAAGAAGCGGATGCCTCTTCCATCCTGGTTTCGAGGAGAGACAAGAGATCGCCCGCCTTGCCGGACAGGAACATGACTACCTCGTCCACCCGGGCGCGGTAATCAGCTTTGCTAATCCCTCCTGCACAAGGTGCGGGGCATCGCCCCATCTGTCCTTGAAGACATGGCCTGGTGCGGTTTTTCATTTCTCTATCCGAGCATGTTCTCAGACCAAAGTGCCGGTTTATCAGTCCATAAGTATTCCTTGCCTTAAACGCGGCATGGTAAGGCCCGAAGTATTTCGCTCTATTGGAGCTCCTCTTCCTGACGAGCTTGAGCCGTGGAAAGTCGTTCGACATGTCCAACTCGATGAGCAGGAATCTTTTATCGTCCTTCAACTGCACGTTGAAAGGAGGCCTGTAGCGTTTAATCAGTTCGTTTTCAAGGAGCAGGGCTTCTTTGCTGGTAGAAGTGATCATCGTGTCTATTTTCGCAAGTCGAGCAGGCAGCAGCGGAATCCATGGCCTGTCATCCCCCGAGCGATTGAAATAACTGGAAACCCTGTCTTTCAAGCACTTGGCCTTGCCTACGTACAGCACACGGCCATGCGTATCCCGCATGATATATACGCCGGGTTCCTTGGGAAGATTTTGGAGGAGTGTTTTCTTATCCACCGGACTCCTCCTGGGACCGGTGTTACTTTGGAGTCGGGCCTATATTAAAGGCCTTGGCTGCGCGAGTACCCATGTTGTTTGCCAAGAGTTCGCTGATTGCGGGACAATCCGGGAATCTCTCCGCATGCCGCTGGATTGCTATGTGCTCAAGTTGCCTGGGCAATGCCTTTCTGAGTTCGTACCGCTTGGTATCGTCCTGAAAAGTCAATAGATCCAGGCCCATGTAATCCTCGACCTGCGGCTGTTTCATGTGTGGAATCGTGGCTTTGAACCTTGTGGTTCCGCATTCGCACTTGATTTCAAATCTCGGCCTGCCGTCTTTGCCGGGATACCACTTGGTTTCAACAGGATGTTCTCCTTGTGTCCTGTTGATTGCATCGGGTTTGCAAATCTCATTTTTTGGTTTCGTACTCAATTTCGACTCCCTTTCAATAAAACCGAGTAAACATAACGCTATTTGATACGATTGTCCAGGCAAATTGCCCTTGTGTGGTAGCCGAATCAAAATGTCGGTGGGACTGCCGGCGCAGGTACCGTACTTGACAAGTATTTTCCTGGTGATAATTTCGTTTTCCTGTCGCCCTTTTGGGCAGTCCGAAGATTGGAGTATTAATGCACTTGGAGGCTTTGAGATGAGCGAAGGAAACTACCTGTTCACGAGCGAATCGGTTACAGAGGGGCATCCTGACAAGGTGGCGGACCAGATATCGGACGCCATACTTGATGCCGTGTTGATGCAGGATCCGAATGGCCGCGTGGCATGTGAAACCCTGGTTACCACAGGCCTTGCAATGATTGCCGGTGAAATCAGTACGGATTGCTGGGTCGATATGCCGCAAGTCATAAGGAATACCATCAAGGACATAGGTTATACCGATGCCACCATGGGCTTTGATCATCACACCTGCGCAGTGGTAACATCCATAGACAAGCAGTCGCCCGACATCGCCCGGGGTGTGGAGGGCAAGGGAGTCAGCAAGGGGGAACAGGGAGCAGGCGATCAAGGCCTCATGTTCGGTTTTGCTTGTAACGAAACACCCGAATTGATGCCCTTGCCTATATCATTGGCGCATAGGCTCACGAAAAAGCTGGCCGACACACGCAGAAAGGAGATCCTTCCCTTCCTGCGGCCTGATGGAAAAAGCCAGGTGACAGTGGAATACGATGGCTGTTGTAAGCCAAAGAGGGTTGATGCCATAGTGATTGCGGCCCAACATACGCCGGAAGCAAAGATATCCCAAATAAGAGAAGGAATAATCGAGGAAGTAATCAAGAAGGTAATCCCTGCATCAATGCTGGACAAGAAAACCAAGATTCATATAAACGCCACGGGCAGATTCGTGATCGGCGGACCCCAGGGGGATTGCGGACTGACCGGCAGGAAGATAATAGTTGATACATACGGCGGCCAGGGGAGCCATGGCGGCGGTTGTTTTTCCGGTAAGGATCCCAGCAAGGTGGACAGGAGCGCGAGTTACATGGCCAGGCACATAGCAAAGACTATTGTTGCAGCCAGGCTGGCAAGCAAATGCGAAGTACAACTGGCATATGCGATAGGCGTGGCGGATCCGGTTTCAGTTCTTGTCGATACTTTCGGCACGGGCAAGGTGTCCGATACCAAGCTCTCCGGTGCGGTCCGGGAGATCTTTCCCTTGAAGCCGAGGATGATAATCGAGTACTTGGATCTGTTGAGGCCGATTTATAAGAAGACAGCCGCGTACGGGCACTTCGGCAGAAGAGACAAGGATTTTACTTGGGAAAAGACCGACAAGAAAGACGCCTTGAAAAAGGCATGTGGCCTTTAACCTAACCAACTGTAGGGACAATGGAAATAATCGAGGCCGCGGCCCTGGGAGCTATTCAGGGCCTGACAGAGTTCCTGCCCGTGTCCAGCAGCGGACACTTGGTGCTGGGGCAAAAATTGCTGGGCTTGGACCTGGGAGAGTTCGCCACCGCCTTTGATGTGGCGGTTCACCTGGGCACATTGGTCGCCGTGTTCGTCGTGTACAGAATGGATTTGGCTGACATTATTGCAGGATTTTTCAGGGGTATCGGTATTGCCCGGAGTGACAGGAGCCTGTCGGGATTCTTTAGAGACAAGGGAGCCATGTATGCATCACTCCTGGTTTTGGGCACTTTGCCGGCTGCAGTTGTGGGCCTTGTATTCAAGAATAAAATCGAGGATTTGTTTTCGAACCCCGTATCCGCGGGTTTCGGCTTGATTTTTACGAGCTTGGTGTTGGGCTCTACATTGTTTGTCCGTAAGAGCAAGAATAAAACGCCGGGGCCGGTTACCTCCTTTGTTATAGGAATCGCCCAGTCCGTGGCCATTATTCCCGGAATATCACGTTCAGGATCGACCATTGCAACAGGGTTGCTCCTTGGAGTGAAGCGCAACGAGGCTGCCCGGTTCTCATTTCTCTTGTCTGTCCCCGCCATATTGGGAGCGGTCGTCCTGGAGGGAAGGCACATTGTAGGCTCATTGCCTCTTGGACCTCTCCTTGCAGGCTTCGTGGTATCAACAGTTGTTGGTTATATCGCCTTAAGGGCGTTACTGGTTGTAGTGGATCGGGGAAGGATCTATCTTTTCGCGCCGTACTGTGGCCTATTAGGTATTATTGCCCTGGTTGCTTTTTGGAGGTGACAAGATGCGCAGGCACATATACTGCGTCCTCATGGCCGGTGGTTCGGGAACAAGGTTCTGGCCCCTGTCGAGAAGGAAGAAACCAAAACAGCTACAGAACATCGCCAGTAACAAGAGTATGCTCAGACTCACGGTTGAGCGAGTGTTACCTTTGTCTTCTTTTGATAGACTCCTGGTGGTTACCGGGGCCGACCAGGCTGCTGAGGTAAGGAAACAAATACCGGAAATTCCAAGTGCCAACCTTATAGCCGAGCCTGTACCCAGGAACACGGCGCCATGTGTGGGCTTGGCTGCTATACATGCTTTGAAAAAGGATCCGGATGCCGTAATGGTGGTTTTACCTGCAGACCATCATATCAAGCCGGTATCCAAGTTCAGAACCGCCATTTCAACTGCTGCAAGGCGGGCGATAAAAGGCGGCCTTGTTACAGTGGGTATCAGGCCGACCAGGCCCGAGACAGGATACGGGTACCTGGAATTGAAGGAGAAGCCGGGATCAGGCCAAAAGCCGGTAATGGTCAAGAGATTCGTGGAGAAGCCGGACTCGGCAACCGCGAAAAAATACATTCGCGGAGGCAGGCACCTGTGGAATGCGGGCATCTTCGTGTTTACAGCACGGAAGATAATGGATGAGTTGGAGACCCACATGCCTCGACTACACACGGGCCTCATGGAAATTGCAGATTCTATAGGCACCAGGCTGTATAACAGCACGTTGGAGCATGTCTTTCCCAGGCTGGAGGCACAGTCCATAGACTACGGAGTGATGGAGAAAGTGGATCAAAACGAGATATTCACCGTGCCTGCGTGTTTTCATTGGAGTGATGTAGGCTCTTTTGCAGCACTGCCGGAAGTGGCCAGGAAAGACAAGGCCGGTAATGTGGTCCAGGGTGATGCATTGCTGCTTGATACGAACGAATCAGTGGTCTTGGCCAGGGGCGGACGGCTGGTGGCGGTCCTGGGCCTTGATGACGTGGTAGTGGTCGATGCCGGAGATTCCGTGCTTGTATGTCCGGTATCCAAGGCACAGAAAGTCAAGGAAGCGGTAGGGGTTTTAAGGAAAAAGGGAAGAACCGAGTTACTATAGTAAAGGGCATCCTGAATTTTCTGCTTTTTTGGGGCAGGGGCATTTGGTTAATGGATGTTTTTCTTGGTTTTGTGTAACTTTCCATCAAGGAGCATAATCAACATGCTCTTGTTGGCCGGGATATTCGAAAAAACGGCCATGATCATGGATCTGTTACAGGACAAGGTGCCGGGTTTTTCCCATGGAGGCTGAAAATGAATCCATATGTCTTCAGAAAGTATGATATCAGGGGCAAGGCGGACAGGGATCTGACGGATGACTTTGTCAGGGATCTCGGCAGGGCCGTCGGTACTTATGAAATTCGCCATGGAGCAAGGAAAATCTCCCTTGGAAGGGATGTACGTCTGTCTTCCGACAGGCTCCGGGCAACACTCTTGGAAGGTATATTGGGTACGGGCGTGGATGTCGTTGACATCGGTGTGGTTCCGACTCCGGTTTTGTATTTCTCCATGTTCCACCTGGAAGTGGACGGATCCGTGATGATAACCGGAAGCCACAATCCGCCTGATGAGAACGGATTCAAGGTCGGCCTCCAAAAAACCACCATATTCGGAGATGAAATACTGAAGCTCAAGGAACTGATAGAGAATCGAGACTTTGAAAGCGGAAGCGGCAGTATTACGGAACAGGACGTGGTTCAAGCCTACATTGACAGGATTGCCGGTGACATACGTATCGACAACAAGGAAGTATCAGTGGTTTTCGATGCAGGCAACGGCACGGCCGGACCGGTCGTCCATCCCCTGATGGAAAGGTTGGGCATCAAGCCTGATGAGCTTTTTTTCGAGCCTGACGGAAACTTTCCGAACCACCATCCGGACCCAACGGTTGTGAAGAACCTGGATGCCTTGATCGATCGGGTCAAGTCAAGAAATGCCATCGCAGGCATTGCCTTCGACGGTGATGCGGATCGAATCGGCGTGGTGGATGCTTCAGGGGAGATCATCTGGGGAGACAAGCTGATGATCATTTTCTCAAGGGATATTTTGGAGCAAGAGCCGGGCGGGGTTTTCGTGTCCGAGGTGAAATGCAGCAAGACCATGTATGATGATATCGAGAAGCATGGGGGCAAGGCTATCATGTGGAAGACCGGCCACTCGCTCATCAAAGCGAAGATGCATGAGGAAGGGGCATTGCTCGCAGGTGAGATGAGCGGTCACATGTTTTTCCGGCACAGGTACTATGGATATGATGATGCTATATATTCAGCGGCCCGGTTGCTGGAAATACTTTCAAAAAAAGGGGAAACTCCGTCCCAGCTCTTGGCTGACGTGCCGAAGACCTTTTCCACGCCGGAAATCAGGAGAGATTGTCCTGATGAGCAAAAGTTCAGGGTCGTGGATCACGTAAAAAAGGTGATGAAGGAAAAGGGATACCATGTGATAGACGTGGACGGGGTCAGGGTGACATTCGAAGACGGATGGGGTTTGGTGAGGGCATCGAACACCGGGCCGGTTCTGGTGCTCAGGTTCGAGGCGGAGAGCGAGAGCAGGTTGCAGCAGATCCAGGAAATGATCGAAGCAGAGGTAAAGACCGCCATGGCCTTATAAACAAGGTGAAGAAGCTTGACCAGGTACGCCTTCGGAGTCGACTTGGGTGCCACCCACTTGAGGGCTATCAAGGTCCGTACCGGCAGAGAAGGAATCGAAATAGTTTCAAGGACAAGGTTGAAGGTCAATGAAAAGAACCCCAAGGCAGTCTGTCGAATCATTGCAAGGGCTCTGGAGAAAGCCGGGGGACCGGGACAAACAGTAGGTGTGGCTGCGGCAGCCCAACTTTCAGCCGATTCCAGGATGGTCTTGAATTCACCGAACTATGGGTGGAGAAACTTCGACTTTGCAACCATGCTGGAAGAGACATTGGGCACTAGAGTGATCGTGGACAATGACATCAATGCCGCTGCAGTAGCAGAAGCTGAATATGGCGCAGGCAGGGGTTTTAAAAGCGTTCTTACGGTTCTTCTCGGCTCCGGGATAGGAGCCGGCCTTGTCCTGGACGGCAACCTGTACAGAGGGGCGACCGGGGTCGCAGGTGAAATAGGACACGTAAAAATAAGGGGTCCGAGATCCAGGAGGTGCGGCTGTGGCCAGAGGGGTTGCCTGGAGGCTTACGTGGGCGGAATCAACTTAGCCGCCAGGCTCCGCGAAGATCTGGAAAGGGGCGTTGATTCGAGTCTTCAGGAGATGTTCAGAGATGATCCTTCCAGGATAAGTACGGCTCTCATGGAAAAGGCCGCTCTTTCAGGAGATCGATACGCTAAAAGGATCTGGGGACAGGTTGCAGGTATGCTCGGTGATAGTTTGGCCAATGCAGTTACGGTCTTGAACCCGGATGTCTTGATTCTGGGAGGAGGCGGTTTCCTGCACTGTCCGCATCTTCGTGACCATGTTGGAACAAGGGTCAAGGAAAGGGCACTTTCTGCCTGTGGTTTGGTGTTGAATGTTCGCACAGCGGAACTAGGGGACGACGCAGGTGCGCTCGGTGCGGCTTTCTTGGCGGATAAAGAGCACGGGGTAAAGCTGAAGAGGCGGTATGTATAAACCTGAATTCGCCTTGGCCGTTATTTTTTCTTCTGGTATGTGCCGATCATTTCCGTCTTTGCAAGGACATGTCCTTCCATTGCCTTTAACAGGTCTTGTTTGGTCGGTTCATGCAGGTCCGGGAGCTTTTCATCCAAGGCATAGAGCTTGAAAAAGTACCTGTGCCTGCCTATTGGCGGACATGGCCCGCCGAAACCGGTTTTCTTCCAATCATTGAGGCCCTGCCTGGTTCCGGCAGGCAGATCCTTTACATTTTCGGCAAGTCCTTTTGTAGAAGCAGGTATGTCGTACAGCACCCAGTGCACCCAGGTCATTTTCGGAGCACTGGGATCGGGCGCATCAGGATCATCTACGATCAGGGCGAAACTGGCGGTTTTATCAGGTGGGTCTTCCCAGTTCAGGGCTGGAGATATGTCTGCTCCTTCACAAGTGTACTTTGATGGTATCTCCTCGTTGTGTCCAAATGCTGGAGAGCTGATCTTGAAACCAGGCATTGTTTTTCCTCCTTTTCCGTTGGCCGTGTTGCATCCAGGCGCGGCCAGTGTTGATATCAAAGCTAGTAATAACGGTATCTTCCCCATTTGTCTTGCCTCCCGTGATTGATTGTCTCCAGTTCCAAATTCCTTATGATTCTACTGTCTGGATGAAACACCTGCAAGAGGGCTTTGATCCGCTGCCGATAGTTTTTTAAAAAACGGCCAATGGATTATTCATCCTCTTGAAGATGTTGGTGCGAGGTGCTAATAAGGTTCATGGTTTCAGGCTCGATGTATGAGATCCTATTGATAGGTTTGTGGTATGGAGGATTTTTCACAACAAACTGGGCCTGCGGCAGGCATGTAGTGCCGTGGCCCTTATGAAAGGGAGAATGATCTCATGAGGCATTTAGTTTCCACCATTTTTGTAGTTGCCATGTTATTTTCCACGATTTCCTGCGGAAGCGGGAACAACCTGTCCGTAAAAGACGAGCAGCATACCGGGGAGACAAAAGCCGGCTCGAACAAAGTGCCGGAGCGAAAACAGATTCCAGACAAGTATAAGTGGAACCTCAAGGAGATTTATGCAAGCGACAATCTTGTAGACAAAGACGAGAAGACTTTCAAGGAAATGCTCGAAAAGGGAAAGGCCTATAAAGGTAAACTAGGCAACGGCACGGGTGTTGTAAAGGAATGCCTGGATACCTTTGACAAGGCGAGCCAACTCTTGGAGAAAATGTGGGTGTATTCTCACCTAAAGAGCGATGAGGACACGAGGGTGGACAAGTACAGGGCAATGGCGGATAGGTGCCAGACCCTGGAAGGTGAACTTGGAAAGGCATCGGCCTTTGTAGATCCCGAGCTGTTGGCTCTGAATCCGAAAAAACTCGAAGCATATGCGAATGCACCGGAACTAAAGGACTATGACAGAAAACTTCACGAACTCATCAGGCGTCGCAAGCATATATTGAGCCCGGAAGCCGAAGCTATACTGGCCGGGCTTTCGCCGGTGGCATCGTCCGGCATGAGGATCTACGAAACTTTCAGCGGTGCGGAAATACCCTTCCCGGAAGTCAAGATAGATGGGAAAATGGTGAAACTTTCTCAGCAGAGATATGTGCAGTACAGGGTAAACAAGGACAGGAATATTCGTCGGCGGGTGTTTGAGGCCTTTTGGAATACCTACAAGAAATTCCAAAAAAGCATGGCAAGCATGCTCTACTCCCAGATCCTGGCATACGTATCATATGCCAAGGATCACCATTATGATAGTGCGCTTGATGCCAAGCTTGATGAAGATGCCATTCCCAAGGCCGTCCTTGACAACCTTTTCAAGGCCATTCACGAGGGCCTGCCGATTTTTCAAAGGTACCTGAAATTGAAGAAGAGAGCTCTTGGACTAAAGGACCTGGCGTACTATGATATCTATTCGCCCCTCACAAAGGGCTCTACTGCTCATTATACGTTGGACAAGGCCAGAGAAATAGTGCTCTCCGCACTGGCGCCTATGGGAAGCGAATACCTTTCAGTGTTCAAGAAAGCCATTGCAGACGGATCCGGCCGGGTAGACTACATGCCGAATGCAGGCAAGCGGTCAGGGGCTTATTGCTCGAGCGGCGTATATGGACAACATCCTTACGTACTCATGAATTTCAATGGAGATTACGAGTCCATGTCGACGTTGGCACATGAAATGGGACATTTCATGCACAGTTATTTTTCCAATACGAACCAGCCTCATCCGAAAGCAGACTATGTAATATTCGTTGCAGAGGTCGCTTCGACAGTGAACGAGACCCTGCTTATCGAACATGTGCTCAAGCAGATCAAGGATCCAAGAGAAAAACTGGCTCTAATCGGAGATTACCTCGAGGGCTTCAGGGGAACCGTGTTCAGACAAACCATGTTCGCCGAGTTCGAAGAAGAGTTGTACAAAACAGTGGAACAGGGCAAGGGTCTCACGTCGGACCAGATTTCAAAAGAGTACTTTCAGTTGCTCAAGAAATATCATGGCGCAGACAAGGGAGTAATGCACTTGGACGATCTCTACAGCGTTGAATGGGCATATATTCCGCATTTTTATTATGATCACTATGTATTTACGTATGCCACGGGATTGATTGCCGCGACTGCACTGGCAGAGAGAATCAGGACCATGGGACCGGAAGCGAGAGATGCATATATAAACAGCCTGCTGAAAGGAGGAAATTCCAAGGATCCTGTGGAATTGCTCAAAGGGGCAGGTGTTGACATGACATCGCCCGAGCCGTACAAGGCTGCTCTGGCCGTATTCGAACGAAGAATATCAGAGGCAGAGGCCCTGCTTACAAAATTAGGCCGGTAAAGCGGGTCAGGTCATTATCATTGAATTTGATTTACAGGTATTATCAAGATTACGCCTTCCTGCGAACAGGACAGATTGGTACAAAGATCCTATGAAAAGTTATTTATAATAGTGGAGTGGAATAATTGCATAATTGTCCAAACCCTTTGTAATGCTTGATGATTTATTGTTTTACCAGCGTTTTTTATTTGACTTTGCTGTAAAAATATGGTAATCGGTTGTTAATATTTACTTTTTCGGCGAAGACACGGAGGTGTTCGTCGTTATTAGA
>JAADFL010000050.1 GCA_013152945.1 Deltaproteobacteria bacterium
TTGACTCTTGCAGTCCTGGTTTTCACGTTGGGCTGGAAGATACGAAAGATAGGAGAAAAAACCTGGATAAAAATCACTGCCTGGATACTTTGGGCGCTGGCCGTGTCCATGGCGGAGTCAAGAAATATCCTACAGGTTGAGCATATACACTACTTTCAATATGGAATTCTCGGAGCAATCCTATGGCGTCCCTGCAGGAAAAACATCCTGCTTGTCATTCTGATAGGAGGATTGGTCGGTGCTTGTGATGAACTATTGCAAGGACTGGTAAAGACCAGGACCATGGACTGGGCTGACGCTCTTTACAACCTGCTCGGAGTATTGGCAGGAGGCTATATCGCTTCAGCATGGATACAGGTATCAAGCAAACAGGTTTTAAAAATCCATTACGCAGGTCCGGGTTGATGCGATCTTTTTCCTTTTTGATCACACTATTAGTTTTTTCCGCTGAATGCCCTCAAACAACTCTTGCAGCAAGCACGAAAGCAGTTACTGTTTTCATGAAAGGAATCGGACCCATCAACGTGGATACATCGAGGTGTGCCCGGCAAGGTAAACTTTTTCCCGGAAAAAAGGACTGCTCTTTCCTTTCACGGCCCGGGATTCCGGCCCGGGATTCATTTGAAAAACTTAGTAAATTGGGCCACGAGGCTGATGTCTTCCAGCTCCCTTTTTTCAACAATGAAGACCGTGTCCCTGGGGCCGCCGGGCCTTTCGCCGAGTGACACCCATGAATGCTGTTCCCCGAACCTGCAGGTAAAAGAGCCAGGGTCATTCTACTTGCCCAACAAAGAACATGCCCGGGCATCTCTTGGTACGCTCCTCGGTGATATGCTCGAGAAAGCTGTACTAAGCCTGGTCGAATCCAGGTTTGCCTTTGAGTCCTGGCTGGATCTCCGTATTCCCTCCCGGGCCAGGCGCAAGGTATTCGAGACTGTCTCCAAGGTCTATTTTCCCTCTAAAAACCTTTACTCTTCCATCAAGGGACTGGCACGCCTGCGCACCTCCACCAATTCATGCGACACCTTTTGCCTGTTTTGCCTGACAAAAGCCGCCAAAGGAGTCTTTGATGCGGCACGCTTCCTCGAAGCAAGCGCCGGATTATCAGGCACTATTTCCCCTGGCGCTACCAATAAAAATCAATTCGAGTCCTGCTGTGCTGAAGGAGATGTTGTTTACTGCGCATTCACACCATTCGGACAAGTGGTGGTCGGCGGCCCTGGAACAACATACTACAACTGCCACAATCCTTTGTTGCTGCTCGACCTTGGTGGTAACGACATATATAACCAGGGGAGCAATGTTTCGGATCCACAGGCAAAACCGCAGGTCAGCCTGATTCTCGACCTTGGTGGCAACGACACCTATATCGGGCAGGGCCTGCCGGGGCCGGGAGGAGCTTGTTTCGGCATCTCTTTACTCATAGACGAGGATGGAGATGACCTTTACCTGGGAAACGGGGTTTCCGAGGGTGCAGCCATTTTCGGACTCGGCATGCTCGTGGATCGCAATGGTAACGACTATTACGCGGCAAACTTCATGTCACAGGGCGCTTCGGTTGCAGGGCTCGGCGTACTCGTGGATCTTGGGGGAAACGACAGTTACAGGAACGGAATATTCGGACAAGCTGCGGCAGGTCCGGGCTCGGCAGCACTACTCATGGACGCAGATGGTGACGATTACTATTTTATCGGAGGAATGGTTCGCGACTTCAGGGAGCCGAATCGAAGCTGGGTGTCTTACGGACAGGGCTTTGGTTTCGGTCACAGGGAGCTGGGTCTGCCCGGGGGTACGGCCTTGTTATTGGATTCAGGCGGTGACGATCTGTACAAGGCCGGGTACTTTGCCCAGGGCAGCGGAACGTATTTCGGTACAGGCGCATTGATTGACCTCTTCGGCAACGATGAATATCTCGCCAGGAGGTACGTCCAGGGTGCAGGCGTTCATTTCGGGTTCGGGCTTCTCCTGGATTCATCGGGCAGCGACATGTACGATGCATTCGGTGCGGCCCAGGGGTGTGGGCACGATTTGTCCGCGGGTTTCCTGGTGGATCTGGCAGGAGATGACAGGTATGACCTGGGATGGCTCGGACAAGGGGGGGCCAGGGCCGGGGGAACCGGCGTGTTGCTCGATGGTTCGGGCAATGACAGGTACTGGGCAGGTTCCAAGAACACACAAGGTGCCAGGGAACTGGGCGAACCAGCCTCCAGGGCAAGCAAGGGCCTGCTCCTGGACCTCGGAGGCAATGATTTCTACACCGGACCGGGGAAAAACGATTCCTCCTGGGGCGATCCCGGAAAGGGATGCGGAGGTAGAGATACCAATACCAGGACAAAAAAGGGGCACCCGGATTGAATACCCGGAGTAAAAAACCATGTTTGAAAAATTGTTTCGTAATTTTTTGTACTACCCGTTAAGGCTTCCGGAAGATGCACCTCTTCCCAGAGCCGCCAAGGATGCCGAAGAGGTTTGGATCGAATCGGATCTCTTGGATCGAATCCATGGATTATACTGGCCTGCACACGGCGGCCGCCCTACTATTCTGTTCTTTCACGGTAATGCGCAAAGCGTGTTCGAATGGGCGCTGGTAAGACAGGAACTCGCCCTGCTCGACAGCGGTCTGTTGCTTATCGACTATCCTGGTTATGGAAAGAGCACAGGAACACCTAAAGAGGAAGGACTCTTCAGCGCCGGCAAGGCTTCCTTTAACTGGCTTGTTGAACGAGCCGGCGTCAAGCCGGAAAGAGTCTTGTTGTTCGGAAAATCCCTTGGAGGTCCTGTAGCGGCCCGGACTGCTTCCGGGCGCCCTGTTCTCGGACTGGTGCTCGAATCCACCTTCAGGTCGTTACCACACGTAATTCACAGGCTCGTTCCCATTTTGCCCTCAAAGGCGGTTTTGAAAAGCGAGATCTACAATACCAAGGAAAGCCTGGAACAAGTCTCCTGCCCGGTATTGGTGATCCATGGCACAAGAGATGAGCTAATACCAGTGCAAGAGGGCGTGGCCCTGTACGAGGCAGCCGGCGGCGACAAGGAACTTTTTCTGGTGGAAGGGGCCGGACACAATGACGTGTCCCTGGTTGCCGAAGATGAATACCAAAAGCGCTTAAGAGCATGGCTTGATCGAATCAGCGGCTGATCTTGTAACTCTCCATATAAAGCACGGAAGAAAGGCTCCGCTTCGGAACGTGCAATACGTCTTTAGGGTCCAGCCAGTACTTGATCGTATCATCCCGTTCCTCCAGTACCGGTTCTTCATCAGCTTGACCCACGGCAATCACGGCCAATACGTCGACATCTCTTGGGATCGAGAGCTGTTCCCTGATGCCATCCCTGTCTATTCCCCCAAGCCAGCATGCACCCAGACCTTTTTCAACCGCCCCAAGCAATATATTCTGCAGACCTGCACCAACCTCCCACTGGGCAAAATCACTCTTCTTCCTGTTCCACAATGACACGATGTACGCGCCCGGCCGGCTTTCCGGACCGGGATTTCTTTTCGGCTTTACATATGCACCGAATGCCAGTTTTTCAAACAAGGATTCCCTTGCCGCAGGCTCTGTCACCAGTATGAATTCCATTGGCTGCAAGTTGGCTGCACTGGGCGCCAGCCTTGCCAAATCCACCAATTCTTTCAACACGTCAATCGGCACTTCACCTGCCTTGAATTTCCTTATGGTCCTGCGTTTCCTGATTGCTTCCAAAACATTCATTGTCTCCTCCGGATACCTGAATCCCAAAAATTTACAGTCAACTCCTTGATACTGTTCCCAATCCCGGCAACCCGGCAAACGGATCGTCCCGCAACTCCTCGGCCAGGATTACGCTGCGGGCCAGGTTTGAACGCCACTGTCTCTCCCACGGAAGGGTTACAACATCTTCGCCGGACATCCGAAGCCATTCTCCCGGGCTGGTAATGCCGACTCCTACAAAGCGTGATCTCAAGGCCCTTACCATCGAGAGCTTGGCTGTTCCCCTCCCAAGGAATGTAAATGTCCTCTGCGAGGGCTCCAACCTTGCCTGAGGCAGTACTTCATCGAGTCCATTCACTGCCATGACAAGCACTGTTGGCCCAATCGGCACCCTGGCCGGTCTTGCCTCGTTCAACTGGAGCAGCCTGACCGAAGGCTTGGCCCACAATCCGTTTTCCGGTAGTTTCTTGCCGTTCTCTTCATCAACATTCCCGTTTCCCATGGGAATGCCCGGTCCGTTCTCTTCGAACTCAAGAAAAGCCTGGAGGTTCTCCTTTGTGGCAAGCGGCCCAAAAAATCTATTCCTGCCTTGGCCAACCGGGTCTCCGGGCACCAGGGACGAAGCCGCCCTCCCCAGAGCTTGTGCAAACTCTTCGGCCACATCCTTTTCAACGAATATCCTCTTCAACGAATCCCGGCGCTGCCCGGCCGACAGGAAACAGCCGACTGCTGCCGCATTGGCCGCATGGTCCAGGTCGTCCTCTCTAAGGATCAACCCATCGTTTTCCGAGCCGCCCCCTTTTGGAGGCCCCTGGTCCGGTGGAGTAATGAAACGGTCTACGCCAGGATGGCCACGCAGATAATCCAGGATCGAGTCATCCCCTTGTACCAGATTGAAAGATCCCTGGTCCAGGTCGCACTCGTGAAGCATCTCCGCCAGGATCAGGCCGACCGGGCCTGCCTCCGGTGGGGGCAGTAAGACAACCGAATCACCTGCAGCTATAGCCTCTACAAGAATTTCTATCGTATTGAGCAGCGGCAAATCAGAAGCACACCTAAAGGCAATAACGCCAACAGGAATTCGGACAAAATCACCGTGCCTTGTCATTCCCCTTGGCGGAGGAACCCCCTCCGCCCTCCTGGCCATTGTAATACTCGCCTTGACTTCGAGTTCGGTTTCCCACGTCGGCCTTCCGGTTGCAAGAGCTATGGTCCTGGCCAACTCGCGCCTCCTGTTGAGCAACTGGGCCTTCAACTTTCCATAAAACGGCGTCAAATCGTTGTGAAACGGTGTAGTATAGCTCTCGAAAGCACTTCTTGCAGATTCCACGGCACGGTCAACCAAGCCCTTGTCCATCCAAGTCATCCAAATGGTCTCGCTTTGGTCCGCCGGGTTTGGTACCACGATTTCTCCATGCCGCGATTTGGGCCGGAAAAATTTTCCCTTACTATAATAGGATTTCGTCCTGAGTCTGGATGTAATCTTCTTCATGTCTTCCCCTGGCCACTAAAACATGAAATGTGCTATATCAAGCATATCTGTTGATTGTAAAGCACGGAGGGATAATATTGCGAGCGTTGATCCAGAGGGTATCCACGGCATCAGTGCACGTAACGGGCGAAGAGGTGGCATCAATCAGCACAGGAATCCTGGTTCTCATTGGAGCTGAAAAAGGCGACACCGTTACCGATGCTGTTACACTGGCCAAGAAAATATCAGTGCTGCGAATTTTCGATGATGATACGGGAAAAATGAATCTACCGATTCGTGAGGCCGGGGGACACGCCCTTGTAGTAAGCCAGTTCACCCTGTGCGCGGATACAAGAAAGGGCCGGCGACCATCGTTCACGAGGGCACTGGAGCCAAAGGCTGCACAAGAGTTGATAAAAGTGTTCACCCAAACATTGCGTGACCAAGGCATAGGTCTTGTCAAAGAAGGGGTATTTGGGGCACACATGAAAGTAGAGCTGGTCAACGATGGGCCGGTAACCTTCTTACTTGAAAGCAAGGGAGGCCTGGTTTGCTGAAATATATCGCTGTTGCCGGAAATATCGGGGCAGGTAAAACAAGCCTGGTCGAATTCTTGAGAAGCAGGTTCAACCTGTCACCTTTCTACGAGCCAAATGACAACAATCCCTATCTATGGGATTTCTATCGAAACATGTCAAAATGGTCTTTTCACTCGCAAGTATATTTTCTTTCGAAAAAGGCAAGGCTCCACCAGGAACTGCAAAAAGGCCGGGATACGGCCATACAGGATCGTACGATTTATGAAGATGCGGAAATCTTTGCAAAAAATCTCTACATGCAGGGCCTGATGGATCCAAGGGATTTTGCAACCTACTGGGAACTCTATGAAGCACTAAAGTCAAGCTTAAGGCCCCCGGATGTACTTATTTACCTTCAATCCAACCTTCGCACCATCAGGAAAAGAATTGCAAAAAGGGACAGAGAAATTGAACGAGTCATTCCGAAAAACTACCTGAAACGTCTGCAACGTTTGTACAGTCGTTGGATTGCCGGTTACGATATCTCTCCTGTAATAACGATTCGAACAGATCGCATGGACTATGTATCTGATCTTGTCGACCAATTGGAACTTTTGAAAAGAATAGAAGGTTATATCAAGTAGCTTTTTTTTGGTGTTCGTTGAAGCAAAACCGAAAGATTGCCAGAGGGGCTGTTTCAGTGGTGCCAGGGTCGGCCTTTACCGTGATCCGCGGCTCTTCTTGGACCTTCTCGCAGACCTGCTTTTCTTGTGCACTTTTATTGTAGACTCACCCTCGAAGACCAGATAGGGCCCAATCTTTTCAAGGAGTTTTTTCCCGATTCCCTTGACCTTGAGCAGGTCTTGCGTCGAGTGATAGAGCCCCTTGCTCCTCTGTTGCACCAATGCCCTGGCCTTGGCCTTTCCAATACCAGGCAACATGTCAATCTGAGCTTCAGTCGCAGTATTAATGTTTACCACGCCAGAAACCCTTGTCTTGGCCGCCATGACAGTGCCGCTGGTAAATGAAGCCAGCAAAAAGGCTGCTGCAAGCAAAGTCGCCCTGCAAACAAAAGAACCGGTTCTCATTCTACGTTCCATCTCCATACCTCCTCTGCCCTTTTCAAGGGCTGCTTTGCCCTGGAAAATCCAGGGGTTGTTTCTTGCCCTTTTCCTAGAGCAAAGGTCGTACCAAAAATCTATTTTTTGTTATAACAAATATTAATTTGTAATATTTTATCAGTTAATGACGGTAATTTTATGGTATGCTTTTGGCCCTTACACAAATCGACCGGAATCCGGTCGAGTGACCGGATTCTGGTCGATTTGGTTTTTCCTTAACTAAAAACTGCACCAAGTTAATGACCCCTCCTGATTATTGTGAAGTATCATAGCAGTCTCTCTTGGATTCAAATTCAGATGAATTCGGCTATTAAACGCAATTGGGATGCCGGGATGCCTTGACTATTTGGAGCTGCTTATCGATATTGGTTATGCTGGCGTTTTTAGCGGGTGCGTTCGTACCAAAGGAGTGATCGAGAATGGCTCTTTTAAAAAAACAGGCCTTGTTGTTTTTTGCGGCAATCTTATTTTTTTTACCAGCTTGTAGTGGGTCGCATGGTGGAAATAGTGATGCAGATATCGACACCGACACTGACACCGACGTCGACACTGACTCGGACATAGATACTGACACCGACGTCGACACTGACTCGGACATAGATACTGACACCGACTCGGACACTGACTCGGACTCGGATGCTGACACTGACTCGGACTCGGATGCTGACACTGACTCGGACTCGGATGCTGACACTGACTCGGACTCGGATGCTGACACCGACTCGGACTCGGATGCTGACACCGACTCGGACTCGGATGCTGATACCGACTCGGACTCGGATGCTGATACCGACTCGGACTCGGATGCTGATACCGACTCGGACTCGGATACTGATACCGACTCGGACTCGGATGCTGATACCGACTCGGACACCGACACAGACACAGACACCGACACAGACACAGACACAGACACCGACACCCACGAGATCATCGGCCTACCCTACCCAAAGAGCGATCTGTACAAGATCAAGGGCGTCATGCCCGATCCCAGGCCAAGCGGCTGGA
>JAADFL010000051.1 GCA_013152945.1 Deltaproteobacteria bacterium
CAGGCTATTTTATTTCGCCCCTTTGGGGCTTTTGGGGAATTGATTTTATTTGATTTAATTGGAAATGATTCAATTAAGGACGATGTCCCTATGATGCGGGATGTATGGCCGGATGCTTCGAATGCCTGGCACCAATCAAGCCCTGAAGGGGCGTAATATGTCAGACAGGGGCAACGCCCCTGGAATTGTTGCGAACAGCCTGAATCCGTATGGGACGAATCCCCTTCCACTGACATTATCATTCGGCAGTACCACTGACATTTTAATTCGGCTACCACACTCGCAATCATTATCATTGACACAGTGCAGCAAATGGAGGTACTAAAAAATGCTGATCGGCAAGCTGTGAGTCTGATCTATATAAAAGGGGGACAGGCGGAGGCAAGAAGTATGGCAGAGCCCAAGATCATCAAGCGATATGCAAACAGGAAATTGTACGATACCGAAAAGAGCTGTTACGTAACCCTGGATGAAATATCCAACATGGTGAAACAGGGTATAGATGTCAAGGTGTTGGACAACCAGACCAAGGAAGACCTGACTTCCGTGACCCTGGCACAAATACTTTTCGAGCAAGAGAAAAAAAACAAGAGCTTGTTGCCTATTGCCATGCTCGAAAATATTTTGCGGACAGGCCATGAGGCACTCAGCGAATTCCTTGAAAAGCGAGTCGCCCAGCCGGCGCGGGATATCAAAGAAGAGGCAGGCAGACAAGTTGAGAAAATTGAACAAACCATCAAGGCGGCAGGTGAAACAACAGAGGAACGTTTACATGTTTTCAGTCAATTGATCGAAACTCTGGGAAAAAATCTGGACGAGATGCAGAAAAACATCGACGAAAGGATAAGAACGGCCGTTAAGGTGATGATCCCAAAATCCGGAATCAAGTTCGAATTGAAAAAATTAAAGAAAAAGGTCGAAGACCTGGAGAAACAGGTTTCCGATGTTGAAAATGGGGATTGAAAGCCTTGACAGGATATTGCTGCGATTTCGTCAAGACAAACAGCATCTTTGTTTCACCCGAATCGAGGGTTCAACTTTTCAAGAAAAATCTTCGATTTCAGGGGATAATCAAGATTCATATGGTATCGAAGGAAATCACCTAAAAAATTTTTCGCCTCTTGTGCAGCCTTACCGGAAAACCTTATTCGTCCGCACAAAGATAGGTCCGACTTCCTGATGACCGAAAGGGTTTTCAATGTACCCAGGCTGACATGATTCGTTCCACCGGCACTACATACATCACAAAGGACCCCCCCCCTGGCAACATCATATGCTTGCCTGGCCCTTGAAGCCAGCTCGCCGCCGCACACGGAGCACCTGTCAAGGCCCGGAGCAAGCCCGATATGATCAAGCAGTTTCAATTCCGCCACCCTGGACCATGTCGTACCCGGTCCTATTCGATTGAGCGTAACCAGGAAATCCAGGAGCCAGTCCAGAATATCCCGGCACGGCTCACCCGCCCTGGTGGCGGTTTCCACTAACTCGCAGGCATAAGCCGCCTGTCCGAATGCCACTGAATCCTTCCTGAACAAGGGAAACGCATCAATAACGGCGCTGGATTCCAAAATACCGAAGAACACTCCGGCTCGCTCTGTAAATTCCACCTCCAGGTGATTGAAAAGTTCAAGTGAGCCGAGAAAACGTTTCCTGCTTTTCAATGCATGCCTGGCCAGCAGGAGAACCTTTCCTCTGGTACCATGCAACAGGGTTACCATGAGATCATTTTCACCGGAGGGCTTGGAACGAAGTAATATTGCCTCGCCCTTGGTCCGCAGCATTCGTTCATGTCCTTAAGTTCAACAAGTACACCGCCATGTTGAAGTAAACCAGTATGCCGATAAAATCCATGGATGTCGAAAGGAACGGTGCAGTAGCCACAGCCGGATCCACCTTGAGTTTTTCAAATATCATGGGCAACATGGTTCCGATGAAAGCCGCCAATGTCATTTGAATACATATTGCTGCGCCCACCACAAAGGGAATGTCAACCAGTGAACCGCCCATCTCCTTACCAAAGAAGAGTAAAGCCACCAAGGCAAGTAACCCGCCGAAAAAGATCCCCAGCACTACGCCTATCAAGCTCTGCCGCCCAAGCACCCGGCCCAATTGCCCGACATTGATCCTTCCGAGAGCCAATCCGCGGACAACCAACGTAGCTGCTTGATTGCCCACATTGCCACCCATTGCCATGATGACAGGAATGAAGGATGCAAGAATAGCCACCTTTCGCAGGGCGGCTTGGTTCGAACCTATCACCCAAACCGAGGCGATCTCGCCCAGCCAAGCGGCAAACAGCCAAGGCAACCTGCCCCGGATAGCCCTTATGGGAGATAGGTCCTGGGTAAGGTCCTCACCTGCGCCCGCCATCTTCAAAATGTCTTCCGTGGCTTCTTCCTTGATTACATCGATGACATCATCAACCGTCACTATTCCGACCAGCACATTATGTTCGTCGACAACAGGCAGGGCAAGGAAGCCGTACATGTGAACCAGCCTGGCCACCTCTTCCTGGTCGGTTTCCGTGTTCACCCGTATCACACTGGTCACCATTATCTCCGACAGGGGAACATCAGGCTTGGTCACCACCAACTGGCGCAGTGAACACACGCCGACGAGGTGGCCATGCTCGTCCTGGACGTAGATGTAGAAAGCCATCTCAACATCCGTGGCGTTTCTCAATCTTTCTATCGCCTCTTGAGTCGTGCAGCTTTCCTGGAGGGCGAAAAAGTCCGGACTCATTATTCCACCGGCTGTGTCCTCCTGGTAGTGCATCAACTGGGATACCTGTTCCTGCTCCTTGGCCTTCATCCTGGAAAGAATCGTTTCCGCATCCTCTTCATCAAGTTCCCCAAGTATGTCGGCTACATCGTCGTTGGGAACATAGGCGAGTATTTCTGCTGATTCTTCCGGGTTGAGCTGGGAGATGAGTTCAACAGCCAGGTTCACGTCCAGTTCGCTGATAAGCTCGGCTTGTTTCTCCTTGTCGCCCAAGACCTTGAGTACTTGTCTGCGTTCGTGTTCTCCCAGAAACCTGAATAGATGGGCCAGGTCCGGCGCCCTCGCCTTCAGGGCCAGCTTCCTCAAGTTTTGGACATTTCCGCGTCGGACCAGCCGGCGGGTACTCTCAAGTAGTAATTGGAGCCTGTTTGACAACATGATTTCCTCTCCGTCCACTATAAAAAAAGCGCTTCCGCCGGCTGAACCCATGAAAATTAAGCGAGCAGGTTCCCAAGAACAAGACAAACGAAAAGCTCAATCCTAAAATCACTTGATTCTCTTTATCAATGTCCCCTTGATACCCGCCTTTACCTCGAAGTCCTTCTTGAACTCTTCTGCTTGTTGCCTGGTTTGGAAATCACCTACCAGAACACGGTACCATTTCCCCCTCCTGCCGAGGTCCGCCTCCACTATCTTGACCTTCTTATATCCCTTGGAAGCAAGCTTTTTCAACTCCGCCTTTGCTGACGCCATCTTTTTCACGGATGCAACTTGCAAGGCATACGACTCGCCGGGACGAATATTGCCGGCCTTTTTTTTCTCTTCCTTTTCTTTTTCCTGCTCCGAATTCAGGCTCTCCTTGGCTTCGACTTTTTTTGCTTTCTCAACTTCAGCGGCCTCATGTACCTTGGAGCCGGAACTCCCTTCCTTATTTTTTTGCTCCTGAAGCTTTCCATGGCTGCCCTCTACCGCGGCAGGTTTTGTCTCCTTTTCTTTTGCGGTCGTTTTTTCTGCCCGGCGGTCAAGGTCGGAAAGCTTGTTGGTCCCCTGCTTTTTCGCCTGTTCCTGATCGTGTTGTTGTACGGCATCTCCAACGGCAGACATCCTTCTGCCTACAACCACACCAAGGAAAAACACCATGGCCCCGACAGCCAGTGTCGCTACGAGTAGAACCGATATCTGCCTCTTGTCCAGTTTTACATCGATCAGGTCATCATCCCTTTTTGCAGCCACGGGTTGTCCTCCTTCGTTTGGATTATTTCTCTACAAATGCCTTTATCCTTTTCAATCCCTCGCGTATATCATCCTTCGAACTTGCATAGCTGAACCTGACGTACTCCTGGTCCTCGTTCTCATTTTTTCCGCCGAAGCATGTTCTGCCCAAAACGGCGACACCTGCCTGGTGGAGCAAATCGTGAGCAAACTGTGATGAATCCTTTGCGCCAATCCTGCGACACGCCCCGGTTACGTTGGGGAAAACATAGAATGCACCTTCCGGCTTCATGCATGTAATTCCTTCTATCTCGTTCAGGCCGTCCACGATAATATCCCGTCTCTCGTTGAACTCCTTGATCATGGCCCTGGATGCCGCCTGGTCACCTGAATAAGCCTCAATGGCCGCGTACTGCGTAAAGGTGGCGGTGCAGGATTCGGCATTGGTCACAAGCCTGGCGATTCCCGCCACTATTTCCTTGTTTCCCACGCCGAAACCGATTCTCCACCCGGTCATTGCATACGTCTTTGAACACCCGTCTATTATCACCGTGCGATCCCGCATTCCCGGTATCGAGGAGATGCTGCGAAAAGGCCTGTCATAGACCATCTGGGAATAAACCTCGTCCGACAAGACCCATGCATCGTGTTTTTCGGCCAGTTCGGCGATGACCTCGAGATCCTCTTGCGGCACTATCCCACCGGTCGGATTGTTCGGCGAATTCAGGATAATCAACTTTGTACGGTCATTGATGATTTCCTTGAAATGATCCACGTCAAGGCTGAATCCCCTGTTCTCCAGCAAAGGCATTGGAACCGCCTTGGCGCCGATGTAGTTAATCATGGACTCGTAAATCGGAAAACCCGGATTAGGATATATTACCTCGTCCCCGGGATCCACCACTGAAAGTATGGTATGAAAGATGATCGGCTTTGCACCGGGTGTAACCACCACCTCTTCAGGCTCGACCTCGATTTCCCTTGTTCGTGAAATATATTCTGCAAGCACCCTTCTCAACTCCAAAAGACCGGCGGATGGGTTGTAATGCGTCTGTCCCGCTTTCAAGGCCGCAATAGCCGCATTCACGATATTTTCGGGTGTATCGAAATCCGGTTCCCCTATGGAGAAAGAGATGATGTCCTTACCTTGAGCCTTCAGCCCGTTGACCTCGGCCAAAACATCGAAAGCCGTCTCGGTACCGAGCCTGCTCATTCTTTCACTGAACTTCATGACTGACCTCCGTCCAAGCCTTGGATTACAAAGCAAGGTTTTCACACATGCTATTTACACCGGTTACACTCGTCAAGAAACTTCGGCGCCCGGTGCTGCGAAAAGTTCGGCATGGTGAATGCTCTTTTCAGATTCAGAGACTAGTGTCCCAAATTGCCGGACTGCCGGTGAACAGGTAACCCGGTGTTATCGCAGTTCTTCAGACTCGGTGTAGTTCTTTGCCTGCACCCAGGTCGTTGTCCTGTTTCTTCCATGTTCCTTTGAATAGTACATTGCCTGATCCGCTCTCTCCACCAACATTGCCTTTTGCAGGGCATCCTCGGGGTAAGTGGAGACGCCTACGGATATTGTTACGGAAAACGGGCCTTCAGTCCCGGCAAACAACATCCTGGAAGCCTCTTCGCGAATGCGCTCTGCAAACCGGACCGCCCCAGGCCTGTCGGTCCCGTCCAGGATCAATATGAATTCCTCGCCGCCATACCTGGCTACCAGGTCCACTTTACGTACAGCTTTAGTCAGAAGCCCGGCGAAAGAAACAAGAACCTTGTCTCCCACCTGGTGGCCGTGCGTATCATTGACCTGCTTGAAATGATCGATATCGGTAAGGAGTATGGAAAAGATTTGCTTGTTTCTCTCCGCCCTGGCCAGATAATCGTCCAGCCTGTCCTGGAAATACCTATGGTTGTAGAGACCGGTCAATCCATCGGTTACAGCCATCTTTTCCATTCCGGCATAGAGCTCCGCGTTCAACAGGCAGACCGCAGCCTGGTTCGCGATTATCCTTACTCTCTCAACTACATCGTCCGGGAATGCATTCTGTTTAGAGGATGCCAACAGCAATGTACCCGCCACCTTGTCCTGGGCTACCAGGGGAATTATCAATATGGAGTCGATTTCCCTGCCGAGTTCCCTGTTCCCCAAGATCCCCATCGGTGCGCCACGCCTCTTCATTTCACTGACACTCTTGTTGAAAACGACTCCCCGGCGGCACACGAGCGAAACAGCCCCCGTATCTTCGAACTCCAGGTTTTCCAGGTACTTTGCCATCACCCCCTTCACAAAACTTATTCTGTGTCTGATGACACTCTTGCCGTCCCTCCTCTCTTCCTGCTCCAGTGTCGTAAAGGCCGTAACATCCGCATCTGCAACGGTTTCCAGGGCCTCTGCCGTTCTCTGGTGAACCTGTGACATGGTAAGGGCCTTGTTCAGATTCTTTGCAGCTTCGTAAAACCGGTGCACCTCTTCCCTCTCTTTTGTCAGGTCGATTAAGTACCGTTCGTCTTCGATCAACCTCAAAAAGAAGGCTCCGGCTTCATACAGCAAGGGTCGCAACTCTTCATCAAAGGGTTTCGAGTCACTCCTGTCCAGGCACAATGCGCCTACAATATCATCCTTTTTTTTTATTATGGTCCCCATGAATCCTGTCACGTCGACCTTCGAATCATAGTAGGAAAGCCCCCCTTTCAAGCTCCTGAAATCTCTTATTGCAAGTGTCTTGTCCACCTTCAACAGGCTTCCGAGCAAACCCGTATTCGGCGGCTTTTCCTTGGGCCTGGGTCCGCCCGCGATGGTTGAATAATCATGAAGCCTGAATGTTCCTTCACTCTTGTCATACCAGAAAAGTGCGCTTGTCCGTGCCGAAGCCGCGACCCTCAATAGTTCGAGGAGGTGCTTTCTCACAGGTGAAAGCGCCCTGTCCGCCTTGACTCCGACCCTTTCAAGGCCTTCCTTTACACTGCCTTTTGCAAGCAAGCCGTAGTCCATGGCCCTTTTCGCAGCCGCCGCCGTCTGTTCCAATGCGAGTTTCGTGTCCCTGCGTGCGGTGACAAATTTTCCAAATCGCCTTATTACCGTATTCAGGATTGCAAAGGCGCCGAGGAAAGCCAGGTGCGCGGCCAGCTCCCCCGCACTTGCCGACATGTGCCTGTTGAACAGGAATCCCATCGACTCGATGGCAATCGCCACAAGCAAGCTTACTACTGAAACAGGTGGAGAGTGGAACCTCGATATTCCCGCCATCATCAGGAACACAACCGGGTAAAACGGCGATCCGCCCCCGCCCGTAGCCGATACCAATGCATAAGATGCGATCATCAATGCTGTTGAAAACCTCGCATCATCCCGGAAGGTGCGTTCCCACGGCGCCCTGATACGGGCAATGGAAGTAAAAATAATCATACCGGGCAGGACAAGAAACGCCAGTATGGTGTAAGGGGGAAAGCCGCGTGAAGCATCGAAAAAACCGAACCCTGTAAGAACAGCGGATCCTCCCAGAATCAGTTCCGGTAAAAAACCCGCAATACCCGCAATAGCGGCCCGGACACCACGGCCTGTCCTATTCCGGGAGGCGGTAGATGACCTCATCTTCCTTGACAAGGCCCAGTCTCTCCCTGGCCGCCTTTTCCATCGCGGCCTTGTCTTTTTTCAAAGCCTCTATCTCCGACCTGATTGTTCTGTTTTCTTCCTGCAATTTGTTGTTTACTTCGATCACGGATTGAAGCTTTCTTTTCATCTCGCTGTAATCGAAATATCCAGTCAAAGCGAGATAACCGGTAACGACAAAGAACACCATCATTATCAAGATCAGCAACCTGGGTTTCAAGATTTCTCCATCTCGTCCAATCTTGCAATCTCTCAAGGGGCCCTGGTTGCAATGGCCAATCGCTTGATGCCGCCTTGTTTCGCAATGTCCATCACTTCAACGACCAGGCCGTGATGCACCTCCTGGTCCGCCTGGACTATGAGCAAGGTGTCCGGAACCTTTGATACCAGGTTCGAAACCTCCTGGCCGAATTGTTTCAAATCGACTTCCTTGTTTTCGAATATTATCTTTCTGTCCTTGGTGATGACAACTGTAGCATCATTTTTTTGGCTCTGGGCCGTGCTTGAAGCAGCTTTGGGCAACTTTACTCTGAAACCCGGGGTGGTCACAAAGGTTGTCGTGATCGTAAAAAAGATGAGCAATAGGAACACCACGTCTATCAGCGGGGTCAGCTCTATCTTCAGCTCGTCTTTTTTCCTGATGGACTCGGGATTCCTGAAGTTCAATCCATGTTCTCCCTGTCTTTTGGTTCCTTATCCGGTTTTATTTCCTGCATTATTCCGGTCGCGGCGTGTTCCATTTCGAGAATCAGCCATTCAGCGCGTGAAAGGAGGTACCTGTATGCCACGTAAGCCGGTATGGCAACTGTAAGGCCGGCTGCCGTTGTTATCAGGGCTTCCCATATACCGCCTGCCAAGATGCGTGGATCGCCCACACCTGAAGACGTCACCTTTTGGAAAATCTTTATCATCCCGGTTACGGTGCCGAGTAACCCCAACAAGGGTGATATGGCTGCTATGGTTCCCACCACACCGAGAAACCGTTCCAGGAGAGCGGCTTCCTGTTTGCCTGCCTCCTCCATCGCTTCGAGCCTGATGCGAATCGGCCGGTTGCTGGTCTTCAGGCCTGCCGCCAAAACCGCTGCCAGGGGAGACTCATTGCCCTCACAAAGGGTGGCTGCATCGGTTATCTTACCGCCTGATACCAGGCTCCTCACCTTGTCAAGCAAGTTTCTTGGAATCACCTTTTCAGAACGAAGAGCCACCATTCTCTCAATGAACACCCCGAGGGCGATCACCGAGCAGGCCACTATCGGCCACATCAGGTAACCACCCTTTTCCATGATGTTATAGAAACCTTCCACTACCAAATCCTCCATTCACGAAAGCCCAGTGACACTACGACACAACGCCAGAGGTATCACCGGCTCGATGGTGCGTCAACCCCGGCCGGGCAAGAGACGACCGGACAAGAGGGAGAACACCATTCATATTTTTTACCGGTCTTTAAACCAGGCAATTAGTTCTTGATACAAAGACCTGTCACGGGTTAATCTTCTAATCTGAAAAAAAACTGTCGAGGTTTTCGAAAGTGGGCAGAAACAAGAACCGTCTAAGGACCAACGCGTCTACAAACAGCAACCTTGTGCTCGAACCGAGTGCAGGTGCGGAAAACATCCAGGAGGTCAGCATCGCCCTGCCCCGGTTGGTGCTGATGACCGTATTGCCCAGGGTCCTTCCCACATTCAGAGAGAAATTCCCGGATGTTCGCCTGCACATAGAAGAACGCAGCTCATCCGCTGCAACAGCAGTTGCCACGGGCCACGTGGATATCGCCTTGTACGCCGGACCGGACAGGGATCCCGACCTGACGTACCAGTTGCTGCCTCCTGTTCCCATGATCGTGGCCAGCCCAAGAATATACCTTTGGAACACGGAACGTATCTCAGCCAGGGCCTTGTCCAGGCAACCTCTGGTGGTTTATCCCAAGACCAGTGTCCTTCGTGACATCATGGACAGGTGGTTCAGGAAATCACGTGTCAAACCTAAAGAAATAGTGATGACGGTCAGGGACACCGAGACCATACTCAAGTTCGTGGGCCTGGGACTCGGGCATGCTCTTGTTCCCAGCATGGGTCTGAGGACGTCGTCCGACTACATGTTTCACCAAGTCAGCGCAACGGTAGACAATTACTCGCCCATGCTCGTCTACCGTTCAGATGACTATCACGGCCTGTCCAAGCCGGCGGCATCGCTATTGGAGACAATAGAGGGCTTGTGGCCTGCACTTGCCAGGATTTGGCCGACAAGCGAATGATAATGATCTAATGAACATGTACTGGTCCCATTCTTCAAAAGATGAGCAAGGGATGATCTAAATGCCGGGAATGTATGAAGAAGCATCAAATCGCCTGATAGTGGCACTGGATTTCCCGGAACAGGAACAGGCAATCGAGTTGGCCCATACCCTGGAGGGACGTGCCGGGTACTTCAAGGTGGGCAAGGAACTCTTTGTCTCTGCCGGTCCTGAAATAGTGCAAAGATTGAAGAAAACAGCCGGGGTATTTTTGGACCTCAAGTTCCACGACATTCCAAACACGGTTGCAAGGGCTGTTACGGCAAGTACAAGGCTCGGCGCAGACATGATTACTGTTCACGCAGCTTGCGGGCGCAAGGCTCTTGAAGCTGCGGTTCATGCTTCAAGAGATGCCGGCCGCCAAATGGGAGTAAAGCCTCCTGTTTTGCTTGGTGTCACGGTCTTGACCAGCCTGGATGAAAAGACTGCGGCAGAGGCGGGCATTGAGACGCCCTTGGCTCTGACGGTCAAAAAACGGGCCGGGCTTTGCGTGCAAAGCGGTCTCGGCGGCATTGTTTGTTCCGCGCACGAGGTGTCGGACCTTCGCCACGAACTTGGCCCAAAGACCCTACTTGTAACCCCGGGGATCCGATTGGCCGGCACAGACACCCACGACCAGGCCAGGGTAATGACTCCTGGTGAAGCCATGAGGCAAGGAGCTGATTACATCGTTGTCGGCAGGACGATTACCGCCTCTGACGATCCGGTTGGTGCGGCGGATAAAATCATCTCGGAGATCCAAAAATCAATCGAGCCCCCACAATAAGACCGCCAAGGACGAACCCGCCGGAGACAGGTGCCCGGACCAGGAGTCCAGACCAGGCAAACCAGGGGCAAACCAGGGACAGGCAAACCAGGCAGGGCAAGACCGGGAGGGCAAGACCGGGAGGGGGACGGACCGGGAGGGGGACGGAGGCAGCAAATCCATTGAAATCACCAGCAAAATAAGTCACAGGCTCGGGGCTTACCTGCTTTGATTCCAGTCGTACACGGCCCTGTTCATACACCACAGGCCATCCTACAAATCCGCCAGGGCCTCCAGCTCGAGCAAGACGAGTGCTGAAACCCTGACATCCAGGGGAAAACGAATCAACAAAGACGCTGAAAAATCCTGCTTTCCGCACCATGGACCTGCCTGGGCGCTTCGAAGCACATCCACGAGATCGAGCAAACCGCACATTGCATGCCACTGGGCAAGTGCCCTGTCCCTGTTCCCGGCTGCCGACAACAACCTTGCCAAACCGTTTCTCTTCTGTTCCTGCCTTGAACTCAAATATTCAATGTCTTTATCCGGGTTAAGCCTCGATATTGCAATCTCTTCCATTACGTCCATAAGGTTCTTGCTCACCAGGGGATGCAATACCTGTTCATTTTCCATGCCTGCCATGACCTGTTTTAGTTCGGCCATGGCATTGTCCAAGATATCCTCTCTCCTGCCATAATTTTCTTCAGGCCCGAGCATGGATATCCGAACATATACTTTTGAAAGTCTGGACCAGGCCCTGCTCGAAAATATCTTTTCCGCTTCCCGCCCGGCTATTGGATCAGGATCTTGCGCAGACGGCTTGGAAGGCATTCTCTGAATCACGAGGTCATTGCAACCGAAGAGCATCAGGAAATATGCAAAGACAAGAAAACGAAACCAGGGAAAAACACTCATATTGCAATTATCCCACAACATGCCGGGTGGAGCCAACCAGGTTTTCCCGGCATGGTCCATTACCAAAAACTTGCCAAGCCGAAGCAACCGGCAAAAACAGCATGCCATGCCGGGCGCCACATCATAGGCAACCAGGCAAATTAACATAGGCCCGGCGCTCTGACGGCCCGGCGCTCTGAAAAGCACTCATTGCAATTGAAACCAGGACCCGGGCATTCGCATCCATCCGAGCCGCATTCCCTATAGTCACATGCAGGCTTACAACATCCACTGTTGCTGCATAACTCCCCATCGTCACAACATATTCCCAAGCAGGAAATGAGAAAACCATGACGCTCTTTTTTACGACCCATAGTGATAACGCCAAACTTCACTTGCACCAAGCAGGGTGTTTCCTGTAAATATATGCATTGATGAAGTATCCAAAAGCAGGGAGAACCGTTACTTGTTTTGAGTATCAACCATTTCACTAGGAGGTCTATTCCATGGTTGACGCCGAGGAAATTCTTGGGCTACCCCAGTTCGACGGTCTGGATGATGAACAATTGTCACTCCTGGCCATGCTGATGCAAGAGAGAGAGCTGCCGGGCGGAGAGGATGCTTTCGCAGAAGGCGATCCTCCAAGCGGGCTTTATATCCTGAAAACAGGAAAGCTCGATGTCAGAGTAAGACTCGGAGATGGAAACAGGGAGGCATCGGTATACGTAATAAAACCCGTAGAGTTATTCGGAGAGATTGCATTTGTTGACGACTCTCCAAGGACAGCGACTGTAAGAGCCATTGAGGATTCGTCGGTCTTATTCCTATCCATGGAGTCGTACGCGGACCTGGTTGAAGAAAATCCGGAAATCGACCGGATAGTGATGAAGAATATTGCAATGACCCTGGCAGACCGCTTGAGGTCCACGGACGACAAGCTCCGTAACCTGTTGGCATCTTCAAAGGGTATGGCTCCCCAGATATTTACCGAAATTTTTTCCGCTACTTGACTTGATCTCCAAGCTTGAGCAGTTCTACCAGCGGCTTGATGGTCAACCCTTGTACGACCAGTGAGAACATTATTGCCGAGAATCCTGCAATCAATAATGAAGTCCTGTACGCGGCTATTGGCCCATCGGTCGGAAGACCCAGCAACAATGCTGCTGGAATAGAGCCGCGCAGTCCGCCCCAGAACAATATGTGGGCCCATTCTCCCGGGCGGCGGCGACCGACAAGGTTTAATGCGAAATACATTGGATATACGGCTGCCGCCCGGCTGACAAGCATGGACGCACCCGTCACCACGATTAATATTACCATGGTACCGGAAAGCCCCATGCCGGCATTTGATATTTCCTGCAACTCCAAGCCAAGCAACACGAAGAGTACCGAGTTGATCAGGAAATCTATTACCTCGAAGAAACTCCGGGCCACCTGCGAAGTAGTCGTACTCATGGAAAGCTTCTTGCCGTAGTTGCCGATTAAAAGACCGGATGTAACTGTTGTAATGACACCTGAAACGTGAATGTATTCGCCGAGCCAGTAAGAGCCCAGTGCGAGGGTGAGGCAGGCAGTGGTTTCGATTACGGGCGAATCCATGTTCTTTAGGAAAAGCCACGTGAGGTAACCCAACACGAGTCCCAGCAATATACCCCCTCCGGTCACCAGCAGGAAAGACAATATCGTGTAAATAACCCCTGCATTGGAATATCCTTGCACATGTTCCAGGATGATCATGAACAAGACCACGGCAGTGCCGTCATTGAAAAGAGCTTCGCCCTCCACAAGGTGCTTCAGGTCTTCTGAAACACCTATCTTCTTGAAGAGTGAAAGTACGCTGACCGGGTCCGTCGGACTCAATATCGCTCCGAGCAACAATGCGACAAATACGTTCGCAATACTGCTGAAAAAATATAACAGTGAACCGATAACGGCCGTGGATAGGACAACCCCGACCACGGAGAACAGAAATATCGGCCACAAGTGTCGCAACAGTGTCTCGATTTGCATATGAAGCCCGCCAAAGAAGAGCAACGGCGGCAGCAACACGAAAAAAACCAGTTCCCTGCTGAAACCAAGCTCGGTAGTGGAAGGCCCGATTCCGGACAAGCCCACGAAAGCGCCAATAATGACAAGGGCTATGATATACGGGATGTTCCATATCTTCTCAGTCACTACTGCCGCCACGAGGGCCAGCAGCAACAAGCCGAGATAACCTGCGGCAATATGCTCTATCATTAGTATCCCCGTATCCTTTGCTTAAAACATCGCGTCTTTCGTCGACAGATGATTCACGCGGGCATTAGTAACACCATTTCGCCGGCTTTCACAACAAGGTATGAAATCCAAGATCCCGGCATCCTGTTCGCTTGAGGAAACAACACTCGGTTTTCAGCGGGGAAAAAGCTGAATCAAGGGGACAATCAAAATCAAAGAAATGAATTTGACTTGAACATCACCTTTGTGGTTCTAAAAACAAAACAATACCAAGCAAAGGAGATCAAAGGAGATGCACACGAATGAAATAGAAACAATCACGCCAAAGCACGGGATTTCATGGAAAGAGGCTTACCAGGCCGGTCCGGGACCATCATCCCTAAACGAGGCGGCCATACTGGCGTTAAAGGGATTCTGCATGGGTACTGCAGACATCATTCCCGGCGTCTCCGGTGGAACCATTGCGTTTATAATGGGGATCTATGACAAGCTCCTCGAAGCCATTGCTTCATTCGACATGGTATTTCTCAAGCACATTGTCCGCTTCAATATCAAGTCCGCCCTGACGCACGCCCATTTGAAGTTCTTGTTGCCCATGGTGATCGGCATAGGAACGGCTTTGCTTAGCACGGCCGGGCTGATGCACTACCTTTTGCATGAATATCCCGAGCCGACATGGTCGCTTTTCTTTGGTTTGATAGGTGCATCAATAGTAATCGTGGGGAAAAAGATTACGAATTGGAGCACCGGATCCTTGTTCCTTGTTCTCGGAGCCATAGGCGCGTACTTCCTGGTCGGCATGATTCCAAGGACAACACCCGAGACCTGGTGGTTCGTGTTTCTGTCCGGCTCAATTGCAATATGCGCCATGATCCTTCCAGGCATCAGCGGTTCGTTCATACTTTTACTAATGGGCAAATACCTCTACATCACAGGCGCGCTCAAGAATCCCGTTGATGTGAAAAACCTGCTTACTCTCATTATCTTCGCCTGTGGCGCACTCCTTGGTATCATCATTTTCAGCAGGTTTTTAAACTATCTTCTCGATAATTACCGAAACGCAACGATGGCGCTACTGACCGGATTCATGGCCGGCGCCATGCGCAAAATATGGCCCTGGCAACACGTTGAGGCTCTTGTCTCCGGGAACACCACGGTAAACGTTACCACCAACGTATTGCCCCGGGCTTTTGACCGGTCTTTTGCCCTTGATATCGGCTTGATAATTTTCGGGTTGGCACTCGTGTTCCTGCTCGAGTATTATTCAAGAACACCCGGCCGGCTGGCCCATGAAGGTGAGTGACCTATTAGAATGCACACCGGCAGGATGACAGGGAGCCGGATAATAAAGTGAAATTCCTTGATTCATTCCTGACCAAGAAATCAGTGCATCCCGGGGACAGGGGCTCTTTATCGGCACTGGAAAATTACTTCTTTTTTGCCATCCTGGTCCAAATACCGCCCGTCGCCATCCTGGCGTCCATAGGAAGCAAGGCTTCTGTTACAGCAGGTGTAGGAGCAATTGTCCTTTTCTTTGCTGCATTGCTGCTTTCCAGGAGAGCCCGGGTGTCTTTTGCCATTCTTTGTGCATGGACGGGCTTTATAATCTATGGAGTCATCGCAGGTTTTGAAACAGGACTCCATGACCTTGCCTTTCTCGCAGTGCTCGGCGGTCTGCCCCTGACTTACCTTGTAAATTGGACCAAGCCCAGGGAAAGGCTTACATCATCCATCATCACGATGGTAATATTGGTTGGCATGGTGCTCCTGGCTCCCTTGAATCCATTGACCGGCCAAGAAACGAGCATCACGCATTGGTCTCTGGCCTTGTTTCATATTTCCATGCTTTTTGGAATCATTGCAATTCCTATTAGCAACCTTTTCAGGCGGAATACCGGGAAAATTTCAGTGATCAAGAGGCTGGAAAAAGAAGTGGAAACAGCATCCAGGACCGATCCCCTCACATTGTTGTTCAATCGCATGGGAATCATGGAGCGAATCCGGGCCGAGGTCGTCAGGTTCAGGAGGAACCAGCGACAGTTCAGCATGGTAATGGCCGGTCTTGATGATTTCGAAGAGTTAACAAAAAAATACGGCCATGAAATCGCAGACCAGGCATTGGTGGAAATCGCCAACATGTTCGATGACGTAGTGCGCGGCCAGGACCTGGCATCAAGGTGGGAAGCCGAAATGTTCCTCCTGTTCCTGCCTGAAACCGGTATTGAGGGTGGTGTGGCGGCGGCCGAACGCCTGAAAGAGAGAGTAAAAAGCCGGGGGCTGAATATCGGAGGTAGAATCATCAAGGTAACCATGACATTCGGTATTTCCACTTTCGACGGCGGCATGACCCTGGATGAATGCATCCTGGCTGCGGAAGAGGCTCATAAGCTGGGACGCAAGGCAGGGGGAAACAAGATTGTGCCCATGTCAAATTTGTGAATGCATTCAGTGGGTTCATGAAAAAGGTTAAGGGTTTTAGCTTTGACTCAAAACAGGAATAAACCAGCCATTCTTGGAAAGAGTTACAGTCTCCCACACAAGAGAGTCACATCCACAGGACTTCTCGATTCTCAACGAAAAGACATCAATGAAATACTTTCCAGGCTTTTGGACCATGGAGTCTTTGCCAGGCAGAAAGACATGGGCGTTCATAACATTGCCGTCCTTTCGGATGAAACGATACTCGACTTGGCAATAGATGCGTCCAGGAACTCGATCCGGGAGGCCGAAATCCGGCCCGAACAAATAGACCTGATACTGGATTTCTCTGTTACGGGCACATGTGAAAACGGCGTGGCTCTTGGTTTCGGCGTCCAGGCGGATCTCCCGATATCCAATGCAAGGGTTCTGAAAGTCGGTTCAGCCGCATGCGCATCCTTTCATGGGGCCATGCTGGTGGCAAGATCCATGCTCGAATCCGAGCCGGCCATCGAACACATCCTGCTGGTCGCAGGTGAATCGCCTCCCGAAGAAGCAAGGGTTATGTTTCCCCTGGCCCTGCTTGGAGATGGCGCCGCAGCCATGGTCATGGGACGCAATCATGAATCTTCGAAACGGCTCGTCTCCGTGGAAATAACAAGCACAGGTACACTTAGAAAAACAATCGGCGTGCCAAAGTGCCATGACAGGGTTGAAATCGACCTGGAATTACTTCAAAGACGGCTATTTGTCTCGCACCTCAAGGGCGTTCGGGACACGTGTTTAAAGGCCCTTGATTCGGCGGGGATTTCTCTGGACGACGTGGACCTGTTGATCCCACCCAACATGAGCAAAGCGGACCAGGATGCATACAGGAAAATACTGGGTTTTCCGGTGGAGGATGCTTACCGCTTCGCCTTGCCTGATACGGGTCACGTGTTCGGCTGCGACTGCATAATCAACTGGTGCCGGGCAGAGGAAAATCACGTGATACCCGGGAGGGGAATCGTTCTTCTCGCCTCGTCCGGCGCCGGTTTCGGATGGGGCGCGGCAGTAATCGAAATTCGATAGGTAGTAAAAGTTCCCGGGCCTTCTTTGTTACGTCAATCAACCGGTGCTTTTGATATTACGGATCTAGAGCTGCAACTCTCCCCTGTCCAAGGCAGCGATTATCGTCAAGTCCTCACTTGCCGCCTGCCGAGCCCTTTCAAGTATCCTGTCCATCTGTTCATCATCGTGATCCGGCTCGTAATGGAACAGGACCAGCACCTTTACCCCGGCCTTTTCTGCAATGGCCACTGCCTGCTCGAAAGAACTATGTCCCCATCCTCTTCTTGCAGAATATTCTTCGGGGGTGAAGTACGCGTCGTGTATCAAGACGTGAGCATCCTTTCCCAATGCTATGAGCCCCTGGTCACGCTGTGGATCTGCCCCTGCCTCGTGGTCGGTGGCATATACCACTGCCTTGCCGTTTTTTTGTACCCTGTACGCCACTGTTGCAGCATTGGGACCGGCTTCGGGATGGCAAAGCATAGTGGTCCGAACACTGGTCCCGCCTATTTCGCAGCCTTCCGGCGGCACTTCGAAATAACGAAGTTCTGCGGCCAGATTGTGTGCGCCCTTGATGGGTGAGTAAGCAGAATGAAAGAGCCTGTGAATGGTTTCTTCGAGTGCATCCCTGTTCGGGCCGTACAGGTTGACCACGTTTCCCGGCATATAGATAGGTGAAAAGAACGGGAAACCCAAAACATGGTCCCAGTGGAAATGGCTGAACAATACATTGAATTCCCTGGGTCTTTGATCCTTTGGCATTGCCATTATCTTCTCGCCGAATTGCACGATGCCGATACCTGCATCGAGTATGAGCGAGCTATCCCCTTCCGATACATGCACACACACGGTATTCCCGCCGTAGCGTACAGTGTCCGGGCCCGGGCAGACCAATGAACCGCGTGTTCCCCAAAAGGTTATCCTCATTCTCCAAGCCGCCTTAACACTATACTCTCCCCTTCTCTCGCCCCGAAAACCTCGATTGAATCTCCTGCCAATTTTTGCCCGATTTCGACCTGTTCATCGACCATCCTGTCATTGTGTTCAGGTGCATGGTGAAACAACGCCAACCGCTTCACGCCCGCATCCTTTGCAAGCATCACGGCATCGGCGGGAGTGGAATGGCCCCAATGCTCCTTGCCGGATATCTCTTCCTCGTTAAAATGGGCATCATGCACCAACAGATCCGCATTCTTCGCGTGTTCGCGCAACAAGTCCTTGTACTTATCCCTGAACGAGTCATCTCTCGGCATTCCATCACCCAATCTTACTGCATCTATCCTTGCCGTATCCGTGTAAACAACCAGGGATGATCCTGAAACTCCCATGGTTTGGAGTCGGTATCCAAGAGTTATTCCGGGATGATTCAACTGCACTACACTAATCTTCGTACTCCCGAAAACCAAACTATCTCCCGGCTCCAGTGTATAGAACCTGATATCCGCCTTGAGCGCCTCGAAAGGTACCGGGAAGTTCACCCTGTGCTGCTGCCCGGCGAGTATCTCCTCGATATCAGCATCCTCTTGTCCTGCTGAATATATCTCGAACTTGTTGCCCTCCACCAGGAAAGGCTCGAAAAAAGGAAAACCCAAAATGTGATCCCAGTGAGTATGACCTATCAGGATACGGGCGACTCCTCCTCCCTTTCCGAATTCCCGTCGCATAAGAGAACGGCCGAGAGGCCTGATCCCGGAACCGCCGTCGATTATCCAGTCTTCTCCGGGCAGGGTCCGTACATGGATACATGTAGAATTCCCGCCGTACTTGACGTTATCCTGGCGCGCAATGGGATACGACCCCCTGATTCCCCAAAAGGTGAGTTCCAACTTCCCAGGCTCCTCTCTTAAACCAACAGTATCAAATCACAAGAAAATACTTTAGCCCACCGAATGAGGTTCAGTCAAATTTTTAGGGCATGTCGCTGCAAAGCAAATATTGATTATTTTGACTTTTTCAAGCTTGAACCCGGGCACTTGACTACACTGTAAAAGCCAATCATTATCATGACCCGGAGTACATATGAGATACAGGGAACCCTTGTACAGACCACCTTCTGAAGCATACAGCCTGCTCATTCAAACAACATATGGTTGTCCCTGGAACCGTTGCGCATTCTGCGGAATGTACAAGGGCCTAAAGTACCAGGTCAGAAGTGTTGTTGATGTTAAAAAAGACATGTTTGAAGCCCTGTCGATTTACGGACCGGACATAGAGACCATTTTCTTTCCCGACGGAAATACCATTGCCATGCCAACGCCGAGGTTATCCGAGATATGTAAATATGCCATGCAACTTTTTCCAAAGCTAAAAAGAATAACCGCGTACGGATCAGCCATGTTCGTCTTGAAAAAGTCTGCCGGGGAATTGGAACTGCTGCGGCAATCCGGTCTTAAGAGAATCCACATGGGAATGGAGTCAGGTCACGAACCAACCTTGAAGATGATGAATAAAGGCGTATCGCCGAAGCAGATAGTCCAAGCAGGTCGGATGGTGGTGTCAGCGGGATTTGAGCTTTCCGAGTACTATCTCGTTGGCCTCGGAGGCAATAGATGGTGGAGAGAACATGCAATTGAATCGGCACGTGTACTGAATGCAATCAGGCCGAGATTCGTTCGCCTCCGCACTCTCTATCCTGTGCCGAATGCCCCGCTGTACAGTGATATACTGGAAGGAAAGTTCGAACTCTGCCCACCCCACGTGTCACTGATGGAAATACGCCTTTTCCTGGAAACATTGGAAGCCGAAACAGAGGTATTGAGTGATCATATCAGTAACTACGTTGACATAAACGGCTGGTTCCCAAGGGATAAAAAAAAGCTGCTGTCGAGGCTCGAACAAGCCATGAATGTAAAAGAAGAGGAATTACGGCCAAAAATAACCAGTCCCGGACTATAGAGCCTTTTGACTTGCTGCATCATATCGCAGATGTTAGATTACTCTGTCGAAAGGATTGATTTACTTGGGCTTTACTTGGAGGTTGAAATGGGTACACAGGTTACTTTTCAAAACTTACCGCTAAAGGCGCTGCTCGAAGCTCTTGAAACACTTGCCACGGATGCAGAAGGTAAATACGTGTACAACCTTGTATTCAACGAAGTGGATGGGACCCGCATCGAGAAGGACAAGTACTGGGTGGCGATCGAAAACGGAAAGGCCACGTGGGGAGAAGGCCACAAGGATGACCCGGAAGCCACATCATTTACCATCAAGAGAGGCGGCGTGGATACAGTGCTGGCGATGCAGGTCAGGGGTTTGGACGCTGCAAAGAACTGCATGATCCTCGGGTACATCACAACATCCAGCATCAAAAAATCAGAGGCATGGTTCAAGGTCCTCGAAATCGGTGAAAAACCACTGGTAGAGGCTCTTGCAAAAGCGGGTTACGAGGTGACTGATACGAGTCTGCCGATACTCAAGAGCCTGATGCTTACCTGATACCGGACCTGCCTTGGCCGATTTGCACATTTTCAAGGATTTTGAAGGCACCTTGATCGAGTACGAGCCAATGGCAAAGCATACCTATTATCGATTGGGCGGACCAGCCAGATATTTTTTCAAGCCCTTGAGACAAGAGGACCTGCAAAAGATAATCGAGAGATGTCTGAACAACAATGTCGAATTCATATTTCTGGGAAAAGGAGCAAACGTCCTGTTCTCTGACAAGGGATTCGACGGCCTGGTGTTGAACCTGGAAGACTGTTGCTCGGGTTTCGAACGCAAGGGTGAAAAATCCACGGATATCCACTGTGGAGCCGGGGCGGTTCTCTTCAAGATAGTACTGGAAGCTGAAAAACTCGGCCTGGCCGGCCTGGAGATGCTCTCGGGAATACCGGGAACAGTAGGTGGGGCACTGAGAATGAATGCAGGTGCATTCGGAGCAGAAATAGGCGATGTGGTAAACTCCGTGGATGTCCTGGATCCGATCACCCTGAAGGCAATGAGACTGTTTAAAAACAGTATTGACTTTGGTTACAGGTCTGCACCTTTGCTCGAAAACAAGTTAATCGTATCAGCGACAATCCGTCTTCAGCCATCAGAACCAGCGCTGCTGGGTAGAAAAAGACGGGAAATCCTGGAAGCAAGGAAAGCAAAGCAGCCCCTCGACCTGCCGTCTTGCGGCTCTGTATTCAAAAGACCTGTAGGTGACTATGCAGGCAGGCTCATCGAGGCTGCAGGGTGCAAGGGGTTGAAATCAGGCCATGCATGGGTATCCGAAAAACACGCCAACTTCATTGTTCATGACGGAAAGGGTACCTCAAAGGATGTTTTCGACCTGATTGCACAGGTCAAACATAGAGTGGAAACAGCTTTTGGCGTGGTATTGGAACCGGAGGTCCAATTGATCGGCTTTTAACTAGTGATATAATCAATAATTAATATTTAGTGGGAGTAATATACGGGACAGTATGCGGGATAGTATTCGGGAGTAAAATCAATGAAATTTGAAAATATTTTTATTCACAGGTCGACACGGCGCGGATTGACGCTTCCGGCTGTTTATTTTACCACATTAATCAGCCTTTTCAGTTGGTCCGGATGCAGATCGGGTACCGGATCGAAAATTACCGGTCACTGTAAAGTAGATTCTGATTGTCCCGGCAGCCTGATATGCGCCCAGAAAGGAGCTTCTTTTGGAAAATGTGTGGAATGTGATTCCGACAGCCAATGTCCTACGGGCCAAGCCTGCTCAAAATATAACAAATGTGTACAAAAAACTTTGGAGCCGGATGAACCAGGTGAATCTCCACACGATGCAGACCTGTTGGATGAAATTTTCAAAGAAAGGGATGGCGGTGAACAGGCGCCGGATTCCCCAGACCGGGGAGTGACCATCCCTGATGCACGCGACCAGGATTTTAACAAAGAAATTGAAGAAAACATCGATGGCGATTGGCCTGACAACGAACCTGAACAGTGCGTACCGGCTTGTGCGGGCAAATGCCCCGGGGCCTATGATGGGTGCAACGGGTCATGTGACGAAAATCTTTGTCCGGGCTGTTGCAAGGGAACAGAATGCATAACGAACATGAACATGGATTTGAATCATTGCGGGCCCGCAGGCTCGACCTGTCTCGATTGTTCGATTGTATACGGCAACAGGGCCGACACGTGCCTGGACGGCACATGTTCCTGCGGAACCGGCAAAAACATCTGTGATGCCGGTTGGTCTTGCAAACAGGGTGAATGCAAACCAGGCTGCACGCCCGATTGTACCGGCAAGTGTTCAGGAGCGGATGACAATTGCGGCGGAAATTGTCCTGCCAGCGATTGCCCCAATATATGTTGTGACAAACAATGCTGCGATGCCGGACAGACGTGTTATGCAGGGTCCTGTTGCACGCCCCGAACCTGCTTTGAGTTCGGATTCGAGTGCGGCCTACGGATAGACGGATGCGGAGGCACACAGGACTGCGGGACATGCCCTGTGAACTCACACTGCTCCAATAATGGAAAATGCAATTGTGATAACGTGGAATGCAACAATACCTGCTGCAACAAGGGCGAAGTTTGTTTCAACGGTTCTTGCTGTATGCCGAAAACCTGTAATGAGCTCGGTTTCGAATGCGGATCCCATGACAATGGCTGCGGCAACACGCTTTCCTGCGGAAATTGCCCTGCATCTTTCGAGTGCGGGCAGGACGGTAAATGTAACCTGCACAGCACTTGCCACGGTCCATCACTGCAAGGAGGCACCAGCTTCGGATTCGATTATGCACCCCAAGGTCACTTGGCAAAATGGGTAGGCTCCGATTATTCGGCATCCCTGGCCGATTTCGAGCGGGACCTGGGTGCAATGGCCTCAATGGGTACACGTGTGGTGAGAATCATGTTACCGCCTTACACCCTGGGGCTGAAGATGCAACAGAACTCGGGCCCGGGCAACATCGACCAAGCCGAGTTGGATGCAGTCAAGGTCAACCTGCCTGCTGTAATAGAGCGCTTCAGGGATTACGGCATTTCAGTAATCATTGCTTTTGGCCCGAATGCATACTGGTGGAACGGGCCCGACCAGAACACGAAGTGGTGGGAGTGGATATATGGCCCGGGCAACTGGAGTGATCTTGTTTCCGACCTGGTATTTTGGAGTACAAAAATCGTGGAATTCGTTGAAACATCTTCCTCCTGCTCGAACGTGCTCTACTATGATCTGCAAAACGAAGTGGACTACAACGTGGTCGGCATGCACGAACTCGTCCAGGCACAACTCCGGGAAATTCCTGTTCCCGATTTCAAGAGAGGCTTGTCGCTCCTGCGGTCGGAAAAGATAGACCAATTAAAGCAGGACATGGCTACTACAGGCAAATCACTCGCCTTTGTCGATTTCCACTCGTACCCTGACCGCGGACTTCACAGCGATGTCCCGGCCACTGCGAACCTGTTCAGAACCGCCTTTCCTGGTGCAACCGTTCTCCTGGGGGAATTCGGCGCCATTTTCTGTGAAAACGGGCAGGACGAAGATGAGCAATCATCGACTGTTTCGTCCATATTGTCCCAGGCTGTTTCTGCAAACCTGCCTGTTGCCTTGAACTGGATGCTATGGGACAGGACGAGCGGGACCGCTTGCGGGCAGGGAGATGAACGGATCGGCCTTGGCTACGGCAGGGATGCGCCCCGTGACGTATTCGGGGCCCTTACTTCCAGAAACAGCCTTGTGCCCGACCCTGACTTCGAAGAACAGAACAGCGAATGGTATACCGGAGGACAGAATCAGGTCCCGGCCTTTATTATCGGCACCGGGGACGGTGATAGTGCGACGAATGACCATTACGGACGCATGATGGTAACATCACCGGGTTTGGTTTGGCTTTGTTCCAATGTCGCGCCACTCGGCCAGGGGAACAAGATCGCTGTTGACGGGTATGTAAGGTCGAACATCAGCGAATTGCACATGGACGTTCATTTTCTGAAAGATCAGGTTGAAATCCGAACCCTGTCAGAGGGATTCACGACTACCCTGGACTGGAAATGGCGTGAAATACAGGGGCTCATGGGAGGATTCGCATTCGATATACCGCAAGGGGCCAACAGGTTCTTTGTATGTGGCGTATTGACCGCACCGAACGGCACTAATTCGTCATCTCCGGTTTACCTGGATATGGATGCCGTATCAGCAAACACATTTTTTTGATTTATTGGTAATAAAAAGCGCGCTGTTCCAATCCCCACATCCTCTCCCCGGCCAATCCGTACTCACACAAATTGATTTCTCCGGCTTCAGGATATTACTATCGAATTATTCCGGCGTGTCCGTAAAACCGGGCATTGCCCACAACCAGCCATCCAGGAAAGAATCCAGGTCCAATAACATTTAAAGGCCGGGACATTGATTACTGTTTTGAAAAACACCTATGGCATTGCGGCAAAATAAAGAATCAATTCAATCCAGGGCCTGGTCCTTCTCGCCATTCCTGCTCTTGAAATCATCTATGATAGCTTCGATTCCATTCCTGTTCCGCTTTTCAGCAATGGAAAAGGGCAAGAACATCAATCCGTGAATTATCTTTGAACTGTTTCCATTTTCCTGTCTCTTCTTGGACCAACGAACTTCTGCAAGCAACCTGTATCCAAGTTCAATACTCAGCTTGTCGTCGGCCTGTGCCTGGCTGCCGGAAGGCTTGGGCAGTATCAGTTCCACCTTCGATCCTTCCATGAGTTCCCTTTCTATCTCCATAGCCAGGCCGCCCAGGCTTAGATCCAAAACCCCTGCTTCATTCTTTTTCTTGATAACATCCGACAGCGAAGAATAAACAGCCCGGGTCAACGGTCTCGAGAGCCCCTTGGAACCTACTCGTTCGAATTTTCGCCTTTCTTGCTTTTTGTCTTGCATGTTTCCACCTTGTCAGCTATCCACATCAGCCATACTATCATTCTCGCTTCTATTATAGATGGAGAAGCACAGAAGGGCAAGTCGGATATGGGCGATCACAACGTCAAAGATAAAAGGCAAGGCGATAAGCACAGGCAATCGACCCGCAAATACGGCACACTGGTCGCAGTCGAGGCGACGTGCAGAATCTGTAAAAAGAAATTCAGAGCCCGCTTCGTACCAAGAGATCCCAAAGCCGTCCTGTGTGATTCCTGCTTTGAAAAAGAGTTCGGCCATCCTCCGCCCGGTTCTCCTCCATTGTTGAAAAACAAGCTATACAATGCGGTTTGCTCTCAATGCGGAGCTGCTTGCCAAATACCATGGAAACCTACTGCCGACAGCCCGGCCGTGTGTAGGGACTGCAGGCAGGGAATCAGGAAAACCGGGGAAAGCAAACTGGCCCGTTCCGGCGCCAAATCGGGCGGCAAGATAAGACTGGTTCAAAAAAAGAAGGCCAAGTAGAACAGTAAAAAAGTGAACTACGGTTCACTGCCCCTTGAGCAGTATCTTCAGTGTTGCCTGGGCAGCAGCCTGTTCAGCCTCTTTCTTGCTCTTTCCGCGTCCGATTCCATAGAAAACGCCGGAAATGACCGCAGCGACCTCGAAATGTTTCTCGTGACTCGGACCTTGTTCGAGTGTAACGACATAGGCCGGTGTTTCATCGAAACGGGCCTGGGATAACTCCTGTAGTTGCGTCTTAAAGTCCCGATCATAACCTTCCACCTGGGCTTCGATCAGTTTTGCCACAAAGTGCTCACCCACGATCCTGAAAACAGGAGCAAGGCCGCCATCAAGATAAAGGGCTCCAAGCAGAGCCTCGTACGCATCTGCCAGGATGGAAGGCTTTTGCCTGCCGCCGGTGTTTTCCTCACCCTTGCCGAGTAATAAAAACGACCCCAGGTCCACGAATACCCTTGCCACGATCGCCAGGTGACTCTCGTTTACGATTGAGGCCCGCAACTTGGAAAGCTGTCCTTCGGGAAAACCGGGAAACCATTCCATTATGCTATGACTAATCACCAGTTCCAGAACTGCATCACCGAGAAACTCCAGTCTCTCATTGTCATGATAACCTTGTCCCTTGTGTTCATTAATGAACGAACGGTGAGTAACGGCTACCAACAGAAGTTTACGATCTTTGAACCGGTACCTTAATCTTTCTTCCAGTCGTTCGAGTTCTGCCCAGTGCCTTTCGAATAGCATGAATCCAGCGGCCTTCCCAACAAACCATTATCTTCAAGAGCTTCGGCACAAACCGGTACTACAGTACCGATTATGCTACTGTTACCGGGAAATGAAAAGGAAATATAATTCCTCGACCGGCCGCGGCAATGTCCTGCTTGATCGACACTCTCCACCAGCACCTCGTATACGGGACTTCTCTTCATGGCTTCGAGCAGAAAGTTACGCTTTTTTCTGGAGCCCAACTCGCGTAGTTGCCTTGCGCGCTCCGTTCCGATTCTCTGCGGCGGCCTGTCCCTGATATCGAAAGCCCCTGTCCCGGGCCTGGGCGAAAAGGGAAAGACGTGAAGGTACGCGACCGGCAGACTTTCAACCAGTTCGAAAGTTCGCTTATAGGCATCATCGGATTCCATTGGAAGGCCGGCTATCAGATCCAGTCCTATGGCCACATCGGGCCAAAATCGCACCACTTGTCGTACAATCCTGCTGAAGTCGGAAGAAGTATAAGGCCTTCGCGCTTCTCTCAATACCTTGTCATCTCCACTTTGCAGCGGCAAATGCAGGTGATGGCATACCGACTTCGAGCCTGCCAGGACAGAGAGCAACTCATCGTCGATCTCCTGGGGTTCAAGCGAAGAAAGCCTGAGCCTCTTGCAGGCTCCTTGACTTTCCAACCTGTCTATGAGCACAGCGAGGGACGCAGGCGGGTAAAGGTCTCTTCCATAGGAACCAAGATGGACACCTGCGAGGACGATTTCCCTGTAACCTTTCTGCACGAGTTGTTCCACCCTTTTCAGCACCTCGTCCGGAGGCAGACTGGCGGCCCGCCCCCTGGCCCTTGGAACCGCGCAATAAGCACAAGAAGAGTCGCAACCGTCTTGAACCTTCAAATAGGGCCGTTTCCTTTCGAACTCGGGCAGGGTGTCGCCGAAATCAGGCTTTGCCGGTCCCTTCCCACCGGCGAACAAATCCTTGTTGTCTTTCATGTCTGTGTTAAGCAAATGCGCGACGATCCCGGGAATGGAACTCCTGTCATGGTTGCCGACTACTGCATCGACGGCCTTTTCAGATCCACAGGACCGCGGATATGCCTGTGCATAGCATCCCACCACCAGGACCGGGGAATCCGGACTTTTTCTCTTGCACCTCCGCGCCAATTGCCTGGCCTGGAAATCGCTGCGCGCAGTCACTGTGCAAGCATTGATGATATATGCATCCGCCTTATCTTTTTTATCTGCAATAATGAAGCCGGAATCAACGAGCCGTTGTCGAAGCAAGGCCGAATCATAGTGATTCACCTTGCATCCAAGTGTCAAGACCGCAACTCTCTGTTTTTCTTCGCCCACCTTTTCATCCAATTATGAATATTTATCCTGTTTCACCTGTTCCACGCTTTTTTATGAGTTCTCAATGACCTGGAACCGCTATCCACCCTCCCCCGATAACCTCGTCGTCTTTGTAAAAAACCGCTGCCTGGCCCGGAGCCACTGGTCCAAAGGGTTCGTCCAATTCGACCCGGACATCATGCTCACCAAGCAGCTTCATCTTGCAAACAGCCGGTTTCGACCTATACCTTACCTTTACAAGACATGGATACCATGTTTCATCCGGTATTTTTTTGGATACGTGATTGTAATCCCTTATGGAGAAACTCTTCCTTTTCAAATCCTCGGCCATGCCTACGATTACTCTCCTGTTCGATCCGTCGATTCGCACAACATACAAAGGCTTGCGAGAGGAAATGCCAAGGCCCTTGCGCTGGCCGACCGTGAATCCGGAAATTCCATTGTGCCTGCCCAGAATACGGCCTTCCATGTCCACTATTTCTCCGGGATCGAGCCCGCCCAGCGACTTCAACAGGTCCTTTCTGCGCCCTGGATTGACAAAGCACAAGTCCTGGCTCTCTCTCTTCGATGACACTGCCAATCCAAGCCTCTTTGCCTCGACACGCAATTCATCCTTTTTCGTATCGCCCACAGGGAAAATGGCCCTTGATAATTGCGCCTGGCTCAAGCCAAACAGAAAATAAGACTGGTCCTTGTCCCTATCCTTTGCCTTGGCCAACACCCATCGGTCATCCTTTGGATAAGCCCTTGCATGGTGCCCTGTTGCCACAAAGTCAACGCCTGCAGCCGCAATCACCAGTTTTGCAAAGGCTCCGAATTTGATTCCCGGATTGCACAAACCGCATGGATTCGGTGTTTCACCCGCCAGGTAGGACCGCACATAAGGCTCTATGACAAGAGTCCTGAACTTTCTCTCCAAGTTGACTATCTGAAATGGTATTTCAAGCCTGTCAGCCACCAACCGGGCATCAGAGGCATCTTCGGGAGAGCAACAAGCGCCCTCCCTTTGGGCGGCAAGATTCGAAGTCAGGGCAAGGAAATAGCCATGTACATCATATCCCTGTGCCTTGAGACGTGCTGCGGCCACTGCGCTGTCCACGCCGCCTGACAACAAGACCGCGACCTTCCCTGCACTCACTTAATTACACCTCTCCAAAGTCAGGACTAATGGGCAACAACATGTGGTTGAAACCCGCTTTTCTACAGCTCAAACCTTTTGTTGTCCTGGCCGTCGACACGGGATTTCAATCCCGGTTCAAAACTCGTACTTTGCACTGTTCCGTGGTTTCTCCGGCCGGACTATTCTTCTTGTTGTCTCTTCCTGTAATCTTCTATGGCTGCATGCAATGCGTCTGCCGCCAGGTTCGAGCAATGCATCTTTATCGGAGGAAGACCGTCCAGGGCTTCGGCTACTTGGCGGTTGCTGACTTCCAATGCTTCTTCGATTGTCTTGCCCTTGACAATCTCGGTCACCATTGAGCTGGTCGCAATGGCTGCGCCACAACCGAATGTCTCGAATTTCACATCCTTGATAATATTATCTTCTATCTTTACATAGAGTTTCATCAAGTCGCCGCAAGAAGGATTCCCCACTTCTCCGATTCCGTTCGCATCAGCAATCGAGCCTACATTTCTGGGATTCTTGAAGTGATCCATTACTTTTTCGCTGTATTTCATACTACTCAACCTCTCAAAAGCCTAGAGAGCATCGGCCCAAAAGGCGATATTAATATAAGGTTGGCCTTACCCGGTGTCAAGAACAGAGCCGGAAGTGTGGTAGCCGAATTAAAATGTCAGTAGGAAGGGGATTCGTCCCATGCGGATTCAGGCTGTTCGCAACAATTCCAGGGGCGTTGCCCCTGTCTGACATATTACGCCCCTTCAGGGCTTAATTTTTGCCAGGCATTCGAAGCATCCGGCCATACATCCCGCATCATAGGGACATTTTTTTCCAATTGAATCATTTCCAATTTAATCAAATAAAACCAATTCCCCAAAAGCCCCAAAGGGGCGAAATAAAATAGCCTGGGGCAACGCCCCAGGAATTATTGGTACCAAACAATC
>JAADFL010000052.1:0-7096 GCA_013152945.1 Deltaproteobacteria bacterium
CGGAAATACCTGTAATGTCATTTTCGCGAATACCGGCAAGAATACCCGGCAAGATTTTGTTAATGGCCTGGATCGTCTTCACTTTTCAAGCCTGTTCCGGGTCGAAAGGAGAGATCTGCAAACAGGGTGATGAGAAGCTTTGTTACTGTGGAAACGGTATAACTGGAAAGAGAACGTGTCTTGAAACCGGAAAAGGCTGGGGCAGGTGTGAATGTGACAATGGAGATACCGACACAGACACAGACACGGACATAGACACGGATGTAGACACGGACATAGACACTGACATAGACACGGACGTAGACACGGACATAGACACTGATGTAGACACGGACGTAGACACGGATGTAGACACGGATGTAGACACTGACATAGACGCCGATACCGACACTGATACAGGCCCAGAGCCTTACCTTGGAGGCGACCCGACCGGTCTGAAGCGGATAGAAGGCGAAAACGGCATATTCCTGGAGTACTTTGGTCCGTACGCCGATGCCAAGGAAGGGAATTACGAACTGGTTTCCCCTGTAGACAACGGCTTGACGCCCAATTACAGGGGAGCGGACCTGGACGCTGACGGGACTATCGATCTTTTGACCAACGATGCCTCGTGCAGGTTGAAGTTGTACTATGATTTCGGAACACCTGGAGCCCATATGTTTGTGGAGGACAGCGGTATACTCTCAAATGTGTGTGCGTATATCACGTTTGACTTGGCCGACTTGGACGCCGACGGCCTCGCCGATATTGTAATTCCGGGAAAAGACGGCCTTGCTTGGCTGAAGAACGTGGGAACGGGTTCATCTCCCAGGTGGAAGGATGCAACAGGAAGCATCAACATGCCGAAGATCGCATTACAGGGCTGGAGCAGTCCTGCCCTGGGCGATATCGACTCTGACAATGATTTGGACATACTGGTCCAGGGCGATGAAAAGACCCAAGTTTTTTTGAACCAGGGCTCTTCCTCAAAACCGAATTTCGGCACTGCCGATGACCTGAATTTGAGCATGCGCTTCGGGCTTAGAAAGGCGGTGGCAACCATAGGTGACCTGGACGGAGATGGCAGGGCTGACTTGCTCTTCGGCACGAGCTATATCCAGCTTGCAAAAAACGTGGGAGAGCTGAATTACAGCGACTCCCCATCTAACGTGAGCAGCGTGTTTGTGGAAGGTGGGGCATCTGCGCCTGTACTGAAGGACCTGGACGGTGATCATGTGCCCGAGTTGCTCACAGGCGATGGTTACGGCGTCCCCCATGTATTTCATGCGAGGGGTTTTGCAGGCAGCCGTACATTTATCAACAACAGACTTTTCCTGCATGTGGATAACCGGCCCAGGTCTCACCCTGTCTTTTTGGACATAGACCAGGATAATGACCTTGATCTGCTTCTTACCACCAGGGATGGCCAAGTGGTGTTGTACAGGAACACGGGCACTGTGGATACGCCGGTTTTCAACACCGAGCCGGTAACCTTGCTCCACGACCTTGGTGGCGAGTTGTTTCCTGCAGCAGGCGACGTGGACAACGACGGCCGCGAAGAGTTGTTGCTCGGCGGTGAAACAGGCCTCGAGTTGTACCGTTCGGAGTCAGGACAAGACGGCCCGAAACTCGTGCATGTGCAGGACTCGGCTTTCTCCAAACTGGGTATAGATGGCATGCTGAGGCCGGCTCTAGGTGATATCGACGCAGACGGCGATATCGATCTCTTGTTATCCATCACCTTCCCGAGCAAGAAGGTAAGGATCTTTCTTAACGACAAGGGCTCGTTCGAGGAAGACCCCGGTCTTGCCTCTGGCCTGGAAGATGCGCCGGGCGGAGCGCCTGTAATGGCGGACCTGGACCATGACGGCCGTTTCGACCTGGTCATGAACTCATCGGTGTTCATGAACCGGCCCGGCGGATGGCAGAGAACTTTCAATACAAGTCCGATGTACATAAGCTCTGCAAGCATTTTTCCGGCCCTTGCAGACCTGGACAAAGACGGTGATGCCGACCTTGTCACCATGGATGGTTATGGTGCAATCTCGTACATCCGGAACAGGGGATCACCCGAATTGCCGTGTTTCTCGATGCAGTGTTCGTTCCTGGGCATAAAGGCAAGCAGGCAGGGAGAGTCATTAAACCCTTACTTTGTGGACATGAATAATGACGGGAAGCCGGATTTGCTTTTGCAGGGGAACCAAGGCACTGTGCGGTTGATGGTGATGGTGAGGCCAGGCCTTCCTCCCCTGTTCGAGGAGTACAACCCGGAGGACCTCGGGGATCCCGTCCTGGTTGAGAATTCCCTGGTCGAGTCATCTTTGGCAGGATGCGATATGAACCAGGACGGTCTTGTCGATCTTATCGTGGCCGGAGCCAAGCGTGGAACCAGCGAAGTACCAATTCGTTACTACGAAAATACCGGTACGGCCCAGGCTCCGCATTTCACCTTGAGAAAGGACCTTGCAGACCTTGGTTCGAGCGCATCGAGGCCGTCTGTTGCATGTGCAGACCTTACATTTGATGGTCTTCCGGATCTTGTGGTGGGGTCCTTGAACAGCGCCGTGCTTCTGTACAAGGCAAAGAAGTGCGATACAGGGCCCTGCCTGGCCGGGCCGAGCGAACTCATATCCGCAGACCGGCACATGGACGGCGGATTGACCTTGGCCGACGTGAATCATGATGGTCTCACGGACATCGTGGCATCGGCGGACGGTATTTGCAGACAGAACAAAACCGGAAGCTTTATGCTGTTCCTGAATCAGGGCACAAGGGCTTTGCCTTTATTCGGTGAGCCGGAAGATCATTGGCCTGGCTTGAGGATCTCTCCGAACCCGAGGGCCACCGTGTTCGACATCGATAATGACGGATTGCTCGAATGGGTGGTGTCTGATTTCTCGGGCCAGTTGAGGTACCTGGATGCAGTAAAGATACATTAAAAATTTCATTGCATTAATGTTTATCGTTTCGCAATCGGCTTTTGCACAACTGTTTTCCTTGTGATATAGCAAAAAACACTGAGCCGGAAACAATCCGGCAAAAGGAGCACCCGATGAAGAGAAAAGAACGTTCTAAAGTGAATGTCATAGTTACATTGCTTGTTTTCATCCTATTGCTCGGCCTGTCCCCTGGTTGTAACACGGGTCAGAACGTAGGAGGAGGGGATACAGACATTGATACAGATACTGATGTCGACACAGATACTGACACAGACGTTGACACGGATACCGACACGGATACGGATATTGACACAGACGTTGACACGGATACCGACACGGATACGGATGTTGATACCGATATTGATATAGACGTTGACGTGGATACCGATGTTGACACAGACGTTGACACGGACACGGATATGGATGTTGATACCGATATTGATATAGACGTTGACGTGGATACCGATGTTGACACAGACGTTGATACGGATACCGATACGGATACGGATACAAACACCAGCGAATGCAAAATTCCTTCGGATTGTTTCGACAAGGCATGGGAAGTCGATTGTTTCGGGCATTGGTCGTGCGATAATGGAAAATGCAGGGAAACTTGTGATTTTAAGAATTGTGGTGATGGAAAGTGCGATGCTGACCTTGGTGAAAACGAGGAGAGTTGTGCTCCTGACTGCGCAGCAGGCAAGTGCCGGATTGCTTCCGATTGCCTTGCTGAGGACTGGACAGTCAAGTGTTACGGCCACTGGACATGCGATCGTTTTACTCACGAATGCAATCCTGTGTGCGATAATATTGGATGTGGGGATGGTAAATGTGACACCTCGGGTGGTGAATCGGCTGCCTCGTGTCCGGATGACTGCAAGCTGGAGTGCAAAGACGTGTCGGATTGCCTGGACGATACGTGGAACGTTTATTGTACCGGGCATTGGGAGTGTAATGGCGGGATGTGCGCATCAGTGTGTGACAGGGACAAGTGCGGAGATGGGGAATGCCTTCCAAAGGAAGGTGAGACGAAAATATCATGTCCGCAGGACTGCGGTGAAACCAAGTGCTCGAGCCCGGGTGACTGCGTGGAACTTCCATGGAAAATCCGTTGTCTTGGTCACTGGATATGTGATGAGCAGAGTCACTGCGCACCTGAATGCGACTTCGTTGATTGTGGAGATGGAAAATGCGACAAGGAAGGCGGTGAAAGTGCCGGGAGCTGCCCAACGGATTGCAAGTAGGAATTTAGTTTGAGTTTTAGTACAACCGCTTCTGGTTTCTGACAATCAGCAAGTAACGAATATAAGCCGCTGCTCATTTTATTGATCTGCCCGTGCCACTGGGGTATAATCCTAAAACAGGCTGGAAAAGGGGAATAACAAGTATATCATCAATTGAGTTTCAGGGAGGAGCAGGAAATGTTCGATGCAAAGGCGATCTTTTCAATTTCGGCTGTACTACTATTTACAGGTTTTCTTGGTTGCAGCAGCAATGAGAACAGCGAGGTGTCATGCACGCCCGGTGCAACGATGAAATGTTTCTGCACCAGTGAATACTTTGGAGAAAAGACATGCAACGAAGACGGTAAGTCCTGGTCAAGGTGTGATTGCAGCACTAAAGAGGCGCCATCCGAGCCTGATGCAGAATTGGAATCGAAGGTAGAGGTCGATGTGGAAGCCGAGGCGCCGGTTGAAGCAGACACGGAAGCCGAGACGCCGGTTGAAGCAGACACGGAAACCGAGACGCTGGTTGAAGCAGATGCGGAAACCGAGACGCCGGTTGAAGCAGATGCGGATATAGACACGGATATAGACACGGATTCGGACACGGATTCGGGCACGGAACCGAATCGGATCAAGTGCTCTTGGCACACTTCATTGGCGCCACTGGAAGCAGGCGGCAGGGCGGTTACATTTACAGACATTTTCGCAGCCGGTCCCGATGATGTGTTTACCGCCACGTCCACCGGGGCCATACTCCATTTCAACGGCAAGGAGTGGGAGGAAATGTCTTCGCCTGTCAAGACGGCACTTTACTCGCTTTGGGGCGATTCAGGGAGCGATGTTTTTGCTGTGGGCACCAGCGGCAAGATCATTCACTTTGACGGAAACGACTGGAAGGAGATGAACAGCCACACGGACAAGAAACTGAATGGTGTTTGGGGCACTTCCAACACCAATGTCTTTGCCGTCGGAGCATCGGGAATGATTCGACATTACAATGGTTCTGTATGGGAATTCATGGACAGCGGCGTTACTGACGAGCTGAGCGCGATATGGGGTGTTTCGGAAAATGCCGTATATGCCGTGAGCCCCAAGGCGGTTTTAAAATATAACGGCCATTCCTGGGCAGCGATGGAAAATGTTCCTCAAGGTAAGTACCTGTCCGTGTGGGCCCGATCAGAGGATTTTCTTCTTGTTGGTTTGGCGGGACAGCAGATACATCTTTACAATGGTTCGGATTGGTCCGAGTTCGGTATCTTCTCCGGCAAGGAAGTAAAGGATATCTGGGGAGCTTCGGAATCTGATGTTTTTGCACTGGATAATGGTAGTTACTTCGGCCGTACCGAGCACTATTCACAGGGCGACTGGACAGAGAACAAGATAGCCGGAGTCTCACTGACTGCGATATCCGGAACGTCCGGCTCTGATGTGTACGTGGCCGGTGACAAGACCTTGCTTACCCATTTTGACGGCACTGATTGGTATGTGAGTTCGTTCGGGGGTAAAATCGGAACCGTACATGGTGCTTCCAGGGATTCCGTGTTCGTAGGTTCGATGAACAGCACGGTCTTCACCTTTGACGGGACAGGGTGGAAACCTTATGACATGGCCGGAGATGGGAAAAACGAGGATGTTAACGATATCTGGGCATATGCAAAGGATGACATTTTCTTCTGTACAAAGAGTTCTTTCGTTCATGTTAAGGGCAATCAGGATGATTGGTATGATGCTCCCGTGGCCTTTCTGAGTATATGGGGATCCGGGCCGGACAACGTGTTTGCAGTTGGTGATAATGGTTACATAGGACATTTCGACGGAAGCAAGCTGGAGACAATAAGGGCAACGGATGGAGCGCTCTATTCCGTTTGGGGCACGTCCAGGGACAACGTGTTCGCGGTAGGGAAAAAGGGTGTTGTGCTGCATTACAATGGTGAAAAATGGAGTGCGGTGGAAAGTAACACATCGGCTGACCTGTGGGCGGTTTGGGGGTTGTCCGAATCCGAGGTATATGCCGTAGGTGCCAATGGCGCTTTCTTGACATATGACGGGTCCGGTTGGACTCAATTGCCAAACATCGGGACCAGGACTTTCAAGGGTATTTGGGGCACCGACTCGAACAACCTTGTGGTGATTGGATCAGCAGGCGTTATAGAGAAATTCAATGGTGAAAAGTGGTTGACCATGAGCAGCGGTACGAAAGTCAACCTGTACGGCTTGTGGGGGGATGCTCCTGACAACATTTATGCAACGGGTGACGGTGGACTGGTTCTCCACTGTCAATAGGTGAAATGGATACAAACACACCGATAAGGGACATTCCCGATTATGGTATCAGATTGGATAAGAATGGGCGATTCTGGCACAAGGGGGCTCCTGTAACCAATCCCAAGGTCCACGAGTTGTTCAGCCGTAGTCTGAAAAGACTGGACAACGGCACTTACACCCTATGTATAGGACCGGACAGTTGTATCATCGAAATCGAGGACACGCCCTACGTGGTCAGGAGGTTGAATGTGACCAAAGCAGGGGGTGACGGGCCTTTGACCGTGATGATCGAACTCTCGGACGGTACAAAGGAAGAGCTGGATCCCGCCACTTTGAGCATATCCAGGGATAATGTACTCTACTGCGAAGTAAAAGGCGGGGAGCATTCAGCCAGGTTTGACAGACCCCCTTACATGGCATTGGCAGAGTACGTGGTTCAAACAGGCCGGGGCTTTGCCCTGCAGATCGGGGACAAGCTGTTCAAAATACGGGAGAGAGACTAGGGCCCCGGAGCCGGTGACAGGAATAAAACACTTTGCAGCTTGCTCGTTGGAGGCATAGTTGATAATTTCCTGCCGTGTTTAGAACCGTTGCCGATAATTTCATGTACATGTGCCTGGCGCCGGGATCTTCCTGGGACCATGGTTTTCCCCATTACATTTTTACTCGAATCGAAAGAACTTGGAC
>JAADFL010000052.1:7136-9992 GCA_013152945.1 Deltaproteobacteria bacterium
TAGAGAAAAAGGAGAAGACTTTCATGGTGCTCCTTAAGCGCATCTTCCCCTTTCTGGACTGGTTCGAAGACATTAATGGAGCCACATTAAGAGCTGATTTTATTTCCGGGTTGACTGTTGCCCTGGTGTTGATTCCACAATCCATGGCCTATGCCCAGCTTGCAGGCCTGCCCGCCTATTACGGGTTGTATGCATCCTTTCTTCCGCCGATGGTGGCTTCACTTTTCGGATCGAGCAGGCAGCTTGCCACAGGTCCTGTTGCAGTAGTGTCTCTCATGACATCCGCGGCCTTGGGCCCATTGGCCTCAGCCGGGAGCGAGGAATACATTGCTTATGCGGTCTTGCTGGCCTTGTTGGTGGGTATCTTCCAGTTGATGCTGGGCCTGTTGAAGCTCGGGTTGGTCGTTAATTTTCTTTCTCATCCTGTTGTAAACGGTTTCACCAATGCGGCGGCGCTCATAATAGCTACCTCACAGCTTTCAAAGGTGTTCGGAGTAGAGGTGGACAAGGGTGCCCATCATTACGAGACCGTGTACAGAGTGGTGATTGCAGCCTTGCACTATACTCATTGGCCTACATTTTTAATGGCGGTTCTTGCCTTTGGCATTATGATAGGTCTCAAGAGGATCAACCCGAGGATACCCGGTGTCCTGGTGGCGGTGGCCGTGACTACCGTGCTGTCATGGGCCACTGGTTTTGAACGTAACGAAAAGACCGGCCTGGATCATATCAATTCGAAAAAGGCTGTTGGACTCGTTGACAGGCTGAACAACCTGGTTGCAGAGCGAAATGCAATCGAGGAATTCAGAGCCCGGGCCAACAAGAAATCTCCTGCCATGGTGCCTGGAAAATCGGTTTGCGGATCATGCCACGTGGAGCATGATTTGAGAGCCTTTTTCAATGCAGAAGCAAAGAGACCCGCCCGGTCAGGCATCCTGGCTTGGCTGCATTACAAAACAGGGCTGCTGGACAACAGACTCGAACAGATAAAGCACGAGGAGGGAAGGATAAGGGAATCAATTCGATCTATGTATTTCGTAAAGGCGGCGGCTTTGGAGGCTCCCGGTGGAAATGTGAGCAGTGCCCGGTTTTTTCCGGTGGAGGAAATTCCTGGCGGTGTTAAAACCGATGGCACCAGATGGCGGATCAAGGTTGGAAACAAGATGCTGGATACGAGTGCCATTCTACTGGAAGGCGGTGGTGCCGTGGTGGGCGAGGTGCCGCAAGGCCTTCCGGGTTTCGTCATTCCTGTAATAGACCTGTCCACGATTGTACGCTTGTTTCCCATCGCAATGATTATATCTCTTCTCGGCTTCATGGAGGCTATTTCGATTGCCAAGGCAATGGCCGCAAGAACACACCAAAAGCTTGACCCGAACCAGGAATTGGTAGGGCAGGGCATTTCGAATATTATAGGGAGCTTAGGACAGAGTTACGCGGTTTCAGGTTCTTTCTCGAGGTCTGCCGTAAATTTGCAGGCTGGAGCCGTAACAGGCCTGTCCAATGTTTTTTCCAGTGCAATAGTGGCGGCCGTGTTGCTGTTTTTTACTCCACTCCTCTATTACCTGCCGCAAGCAGTGTTGGCCTCCATCATCATGATGGCGGTTATGGGGCTGCTAAACATCGATGGGTTCGTGCACGCATGGAGGGCGCTGCCCTTTGATGGAATAACAGCGATAATTACATTTGCAGTGACCCTGGTATTCGCGCCTCACCTGGAATGGGGAATAGCCATAGGTGTGATCATGTCACTCGGGGCTTATCTCTACAGGACCATGAGACCCCATGTGGCCGAGCTTTCGTTGCATCCGGACGGATCGCTCCGGGACGCGGGTCGTCACAACTTGAGACAATGCAAACACATCGCAGCCATCAGGTTCGATGGGCCGTTGAATTTCGCCAATACCAGTTACCTCGAGAAAGAGGTGTTGGATAAAATCGCGGATATGCCGGACCTGAGGCATGTCCTGATCGCTGCACACGGTATAAACGAGATTGATGCTTCCGGCGAGGAGATGTTGGACAAGTTGGTCACCAGGTTGAGGCAATCAGGTTACAAGGTGTCTTTCAGCGGGTTGAAGGAAGGCGTTCTGGATGTATTGAAGAGGACCCGCCTGTTGGAAAAAATCGGTCCTCAGAATATTTATCCCACACAACTTATAGCACTGAGCGCAATATATGCATCCGCTCATTTTGGCTCGGAAGAGCATGACTGCCCATTGTTGCCGGAACATGTTTTTCCAAGTTCACATGTCATTTCAAAGCGGTATCGTCAGGTTGAACCGGGTATCGACGAAAATACAGATAAAGACAATTAACCTTTCGGGCGCACCGGCTGTCTTCATGTCGTAGATGTTTTCCAGACCAAAGCGGTGTGTTGCCGCTTTCGTGAAAGGAGGAGAGATGAGGATAAAGCGCATTATCGAAGGTTTGATGGTGTTTGGAATGCTCGGCCTTTTGTTGACGCCGCAAGGTGTGCTGGCGATGGGGCCGGGCGGGCCAGGCAGAATGGGTCCCCCTCACATGGGCCGCTTTTTGATAAAGTTGCTCAACCTGACGCCGGCCCAGCAGAAGCAGGCAATTCAGATTAGGGCCAAGATGCAGGAGGACCTGGTCGACGTGAAGGAAAAGCTTAGGGTCAAGCACCAACAATTGAGAAAACTATGGGCCCAAGAAGATCCCGACCTGCGTGACATACTTGCCAAGCACCGGGAAATGGAGCCGTTGATGAGACAGGTGTTCAAGAGGATATCGCAGATGAGACTCGAATTCAGGCGTATTCTGACAGATGAACAGAGGGGAAAACTTATCGAACTCTTGCAGAAAAGGCCGGCATTTCCGGGACCTGAAGGATTC
>JAADFL010000053.1 GCA_013152945.1 Deltaproteobacteria bacterium
CTGCCTTGCCTCAATGCAGCGATGAGTTCGGCCTTTGTCATGCCTGATCTTCCTTTTATCGATCTTTGCCTTGCCAGGTCCGAAAGCTCGGCCCTTGTCATGGTGTCGTATCTCTTGGCCATCTGTCCACCTCCTCCTTGGAGTAGATGAATGTGAACATTTACATCAAAGGCGTGTCAAGTTCAGGTGGAAGATGAGGACTGTGCCATATGTCTTGACACCTTCTCTGCTTGGCGTTATGAAAATCCGCCAGGTAGTGCTTTTCTCAAGACTTGTTCTAGTGTTCTTTTACCATGGGAGGATTGAAGATGAAATTAAAACATTCAGGTTATCTTGTACTGGCGCTTGCCGGCACGGCAATGTGTCTGGCACCACTTTCATGCGGCGGAGATGACAACAGCAGCAAGAGCATTTCCCTGGACGATGTCCCTGACTTGTACTACGACGCCTTTTGCACCAAGGCCATGGAATGCCCGGTGTTTTTCAACTACAAGGCCTTCTCTTCAGTTGCGGAATGCAAGACCCTTATCAAGAAAATCTTTGAAAAAGAAGGAGAGGGAGTAGATACGATAGTACAGGCTGCAGAGGACGGCAATAGCGACTATGACGGCAACAAGGCCCGAAAGTGCCTTGATGCGATCAAAGCGGCCACGTGCGAACAAATGGCTTATGGTATAGACATGATTGACCCCTCATGCACGCAGGTCTTCAAGGGCAAGCTTGATGACGGCGTCGCCTGCCGGACAGACCAGGAGTGTTCCGGCGGCTGGTGTGATGGTACCACCAAGTGTGATGGAAAGTGCAAGCAGGCCGCAGGCGAGGGCGAGGATTGTGCATCCACGCCCTGCAAGGACGGCTTGGTATGCTCCAAGGACGGCAAGTGCACATCGACAATCGACCCGCCCGGCGAGGGCGAGGACTGCGCAAATTACGGCATATCCTGCAAGTACGGATTGTTCTGCAATAATAAGAACAAGTGCGAGAAGCTGAAGGGCGAGGGCGAGGAGTGCCTTTATGATAACGAATGTGTCTTCGGGTTCGGCTGCTTCTCAAGTGACGGTGGAAATACGCGCAAGTGCCAAAAGCCGGAGATCGTTGGCGAGGGAAAGGATTGCGACTGGAAAGCAGGAAAAGTCTGCGACATATCGAAGATGCTCTTCTGCGGGTTCACTGCAACGGACGGCACCCCTGAAAAATGCCACAAGGCTGGTCAGGAGGGAGATACTTGCTTTGACGCCCAATCTTACCTGATGACCCAATGCGACCCGTACTCCAAAATTTACTGTGATGCAATGGGCACCAATAAGTGCGTCCAGCAAAAGAAAGCAGGCGAGGCTTGCAATGCCCAGTTGAACGGCACGGACTGCCTTTCCGGCACTTGCGGCCAGGATGGAAAGTGTGCGGCAGATCCCTGCGCCGACAAGTAAAAGGATTGCAAGATCCTTGAATACCCTGTTTGCTTTTTTGTAAAGGACTGGAAAAATAATCTAGCGTGTGCGTTGGCCTTCCAAAAAGCCTGTAACCCAGCCTAATTCATAATAATTCTTCCGAAATGTTATTATTGGGTTCATCAAGTCGAAACAATGGCCTGGATATATCTTAACAAATTGGCGCCACGTGGAATCAAGGCGCGTCTCGAACCTGTGAATCAGCTTTCTGCAGCTTCTCCGGGCGCCTGGGATGCAGCCTCTTCCCGTAGAAATCCCAGATATTTATCCTGCCTAAAAACGGGACCAGCACAGACTTACCCTCCTCGTAATCAGGACCCTCCCAGGCCGGGTCGGCCAGTGCCCCGTACCTTTCGGAGTAATCCTTGAGAAAATCTCTAAGTTTCTTGTCAGACAAAATGTTGTCGGCCCCGGGGTAGGAGGGCATGGCTCCTGTTTCTTCCACCACCTCTTTCAAGACCTCCGGCCGGTCGATTATTTTGCAGGGCCTGAGCAGGTTGTCGTCGTAAGGCTGTTTTTGTCTTATGGCTTCGAAGAACGGTGAGTTCCAGATCTCTTCAAACGAGCTGTTCCTAAGGTTATGCGTATAGAAATGAACGAACGTGCAGGGCTGGACATTGCCTTCAACAGTAATGTACGCATATCTGCTCGCAGAAAGGCACCCACCCGCAGCAGGCCCGTCATTCCAGAAGTCTCCCAAGAAGATTGGTTTTCCGGATATCCAGCGCCTGCTCATTTGCCTCAGCTTGTCCCTTTGCTCCGGGGTCGGCATGAGTTCAATATCAGGCGAACGGCCAACAGGAATGTAGTTGAAGAACCACCCGAACAGGCATCCTTGCTCGATCATGGAATCCACGAATTCGTCTGTGGCTAGAATATCCGAATTGTTCCTGACGGGCGTGGCGGAAAAACCGAACATCACGCCTCTCTTTCTCAATCTATCCATTGCTTCGAGGACTTTTTTGTAAACACCAGGCCCCCGTCTCTTGTCAGTCTCCTCTTCATATCCCTCGACCGACAGGGCGGGCCAGAAATTGCCATAACCAGCAATCTTGTCCGCCATCTTGTCATCAATCAAGATGCCGTTGGAATAGCTCATGAATATCATGTCATTGAAATCTTGCAACATATCGTCGAGATAGGGGTACAAGAGCGGCTCCCCGCCGCTCACTGTTATGAACCGCACGCCCAGATCTCTCAATTCTTCGAGAAGCTGTTTCAACAGACTGTAGTCCATGTCTTTCTTTGAAAAGTTCCAGGCATAGCATCCGGAGCATTTCAGGTTGCATCGCATGGTCGGGTTGATGACAACGGTTATTGGCGGGAGAAGGCCGTTCCTGGCCTGGTAATCTCTCCTGATTGCAAAGCTTTCGTAAGTTACGTTGAAAAAGAAATTTTCCACCATCTTTTCCAGGGGACCGTCACCAAGTTGTTCGAGCAGCCTGGCCAACCACTTGCCTGCAGAAGGATTGTCTTCGAGATTCTTCACAAGGCCGCCAAGCAAAGCCCTGACCTTGTCATCAAGTCCTGCTGCGTTTTCCCTGCCTGTTGCCTCATCCGGCCCGGGTGCTCCAAGCCTCGAGACAAGCCCGGAGACAAGAGTTGTTATCCTGGCTCTCGCCTTTTCTCCCAAACCCTGGATCCATGCATCCAGGACATAGTTTTCATTATTATCCGTATTTCCGGCATCAGGTGGTCCATTCATGGTTTTACAGCCTCCAAATTCCACGCGTATGTATACTACACGTAACATATTTTAGTTGCGCGAACCTGATAAAGTTTGGTTCCTTTCTATATTTTAAGCAAGATCAAGGCATGATCTTTTTGGCCGGGAGCATGATATTTTAGGATTTCATTAATGGTTGCAGCCTGATAGGCTATAAATATCCTTGTGCTTACAAAGGAGTAATCTGCATGGATCAGGGAGAGCGCAACCTGGAGTTCGAGTTCCGGGAGCAAAAAAACGGAAATGACGGTAAAAATCGCTCAACAAGCATGCGCGCAAGGGTAAACCGGGTTATATTCCGGGCACAACAAGATGATTTCAAGGTAGTTGAAGCATATTGCGGGAATCACGGGGGTTCCTTTGTGGCAGTGGGCCAGATGCCGGGCCTGGAGCCTGGTTTGACGGTTAACATGGTCGGCAGGTGGGTTGAAAACAGGAAATTCGGGCGCCAGTTCAGGGTTGATTCATTCAGCCTGGTGCTTCCTTCGGACAAGACAGGTATCGAACAATACCTTGGCTCCGGAATGATAAAGGGGCTTGGAAAAGTTCTTGCCTCCAGATTGGTCCTTCATTTCAAGGAGGAGACACTGGACATCATCCAACACCATCCCGAGAAGTTGACCGAGGTCCCGGGAATCGGCGAAGGGAGGTCCAAGGTAATAAGCAGGGCCTGGAAGGCCCAGGTGGGAATGCGGGAAACAATGACCATCCTGACCGCACAGGGTGTTCCCCCGGGAATGGCTGCAAGAATCTACAACAAGTACGGTTCGGGCAGTGTAAAGATCTTGAAAGAAAACCCTTACAAGCTGGTCGAGGACATCAAGGGAATAGGTTTTGTCACTGCAGACAATCTGGCAGAAAAACTCGGCGTATCCAGGGACTCGGTTTTCAGGGCCAGGGCCGGACTTGTGCACGTGTTATGGGAAGCCCAGTCAAGGGGGCACGTATTTTTACCAAGGCAGGAACTCATAGAGAATGCACGCCGGCTTCTCGAACCTTCCAATATAGACTTGGAGGCTGCCCTCGATGAATTGGCCGCAGACCGCAGCGTGGTGCTTGATACCTGGAATAAGTCCCAGGCGGTCTATGTAACCGTAATGAACCTGATCGAAAAGAGAAGTGCAAAAAGACTGGCATTGCTTCTCCGCGCGAGAATGCCGGCTCAAAAAAAAGCGATCCCGGCAATCATGTCCGGATTCGAGAAAGAGCACGGCCTGAAATTATCGACAGGTCAGAGAGAAGCCGTGGAAACCGCGCTTACTTCATCGTGCACCATAGTCACGGGCGGCCCGGGCACGGGCAAGACCACATTGGTCAAGGCAGTGGTGAATATACTCTCCAAAATGGGACGGCGGGTGAAACTTTGTGCTCCCACCGGCAGGGCGGCCAAGAGGTTGGCAGAGGCCACATCGATGAATGCCATGACCATACACAGGCTGCTCGAGTACAGTCCGAAAGAGGGCCGGTTCAAGAGAAACAGGGAATTTCCCTTGAATGCGGACATGGTGGTCGTGGACGAGGTTTCCATGGTCGACCTGTCTCTCTTCGACAAGCTGCTGGATGCGATTTCACCTGGTTGCAGGCTCTTGCTTGTAGGTGACAAGGACCAGCTCCCATCGGTAGGCCCGGGCCAGGTATTGGCCGACCTGATAGACAGCAATGTATTGCCGGTAGTGCGATTGAAGACCATCTTCAGGCAGGCCCGGCAGAGCCTGATTGTCAGGAATGCGCACAAGATCCTGCGGGGCGATTCGATCCTGGATGAGCCGGCAAGCGGCGAAAGACAGGATTTTTATTTTATCAGGAAGAACGATCCCGAAGAGATTTTGTCAGCACTCAAGCTGCTGGTCGCGGAACGAATTCCCAAGCTGCTCGGCGTGGATCCCATGGAAGACATCCAGGTGCTCTGCCCCATGCGAAGAGGCCTGCTCGGCACAGAGACTCTCAACCATGAATTGAAATCCCTCCTCAACCCGAGCGGGGCGGAACTGAAAAAGGGAAACGTGTCCTTCAGGATGATGGACAGGGTCATGCAGGTAAGAAACAACTATGACTTACAGGTGTTCAACGGCGAGGTGGGAAGGGTCGTCGGCATTGAAGCATCTTCCCAAACCCTGCAAGTGTCATTCGACGACAGGATAGTTCCATATGCGAATGATGACATTGACGACCTTGTGCATGCCTATGCCTGCACGATACATAAATCCCAGGGAAGCGAGTACAGCGCGGTCGTGATTCCCTTGCATACCCAGCACTACATAATGTTGAAGAGAAACCTGCTGTACACCGCTGTTACGCGCGGAAAGAGGCTCGTTGTCCTGGTGGGCAGTGAAAAGGCCTTGCAGTTGGCTATTGCAAACAACCGCGTGGAGAAAAGGTTTACCAAACTGGCTGAAAGGTTGCGCTGTGCGTAGAGCCGTTGCCGGTAGTTGCCATGCCCGGCCACAGTAGGCCCAAGCTTCCTATTTTGGAAACATGCGAATGTAATTGTCGTACCTGTTTTGTATCTGCGATACGTAACGAACCGGTTCCGAACCCCGGCAGTACCCGTGCCTTGCCCTCTTGTAGAACTCCGGCTTCATGAGCAACAACATGGCCTTTTCAACATTCTTGAACCAGCGGTCCCTGTCCAGGCCGATCATGCCCGCTATTCTCCTTGCATCCTGCACGTGCCCTGCTCCGGCATTGTACCCGGCCAGGGCGAATCTGACCCTTTGCCGGAATTCGATGGACGGATCGAATTTTCCTATGAGCAGGGATATGAATCGTATTCCCGCGTGTATTCCCTGCTTGGGATCGGCAGGATTCGTGAAGCCCAGCATCCTGGCCGTTTTCGGCATGACCTGGAAAAGACCCAGTGCGCCCACCCAGCTCTTGGCCTTGGGGTCGAACCTGCTTTCCTGGTACGCGACCGCGGCCATCAACCTCCAGTCCAAACCGTACTTGGCGGAATATTTTTTAAACAAGTCATCATATGGAGAAATCCTGCCTGCAACAAGAGCCCGCCTCGTCTTGGCTCTCCTAATCCTGCGCCTGTTCTCGAAGTAACGCTTCTTTGCCATGTTGTATTCGACACCGCGGTAGATGCGCTTTACGAAATTGTCCACGTATTGCTTCAATCTCTCGTTGCCCGGCCTTACTGCAAAGGCAATCTCCTTGGTGCCCGAATTCAGGTCGGTCCAATCCCCGGAAGAGCCTCCCGCCGGACCGGTCAACACAGGACCGGGTTGTATGTCATCCCTGTAAGCGAGTTCCACCTTTAATATGTGGCTGTCTGAAACAGTAAAGGGAATCTCTTTCCTGCCTACCATTGTTATCAACTCTTCGGTCTCGAGATGCTCGTCGGCCATATTGATCTTGAATGGACCGTAACGACCCTGTAATTTTTTCAGGGTCTGGAAATAGCTGGACGACCTTCGCACGAATATCTCTTTTCCCTTGAGATCTTCCAGTGTTTTCACCTTGGGGCCTGATTTGTTTTGGACAAGGACTTCCTCGACCCTCAAGTAAGGCCTGGTGAACAGCACTTGCCTCTCTCTCTCTTCGGTCCTTGTCAAAGAGGCTGCAATGATATCTCCCTTGCCTTGGAGCAGCCATGGAATGAGCTGGTCCCTGGAAGGAGGCACGATCATGGCAAGTCGTACTTTCATGTCCCTGGCCAGCATCTTGACCAGATCGTAATCAAAACCCTTTTGTTCACCACGGTACAGGAAATAAGTGACCGGATTGTTCCTGGTGATGACCCGGATTTCTCCTCTTTCCCGGATTTGTTTCAGATCGCCTTTGAATATTTCCCTTGTATGGCCTGTCATTGCCTTTTCAACGAGGAACGAGTCAAGGGCCGCCTCCAGCCCGTGTGCGTCCTTGCGCAAGGCAAAGGCTTGGCTCCTGCCTTTTGTCAGGGGAAAGAGACCTTGTATCTTGTCATTGTAGGTCTCGATCACTTGAAGCAGGTTGCTGTCGATCACAGTGAGAGGCCTTTCTCCCTGGCCGACTTCGAATGCTATTTTTTCAGTGTCCTCGTTCTCCCTAACCTTCACTATTTTCAGACCGGGAGCCTTTTCACGCTTGATACGCTCCAAAGTCTCTGCATAGGACGAGCTGGCCCTGACATGCACTGTTGCCCTGTTTAGATCGCCGATTCCGCCTGGAAGGCCTGTATCTCCCTTGCGGCCGACCAGGATCTCCCTTACTGTCGCAGTGGGCCTGGTAAATTGGACCAGCTTCATCCTGCTCTTTGTTACAGTGAGCAGGGCTGCTGCAACATCACCCTTTCCTTCGAGCAACAGGGGCAGAATCCTGTCTCTTGCCGGCACGAGCAGGAACAGGGGCCTTATGGAATATAGCTCGCAAAAACTCCTCAACAGGCCTCTTTCCCGCAACGACGGGCTTCCTCTCCTTGGCAGGAAATCATCCTGGTCACCTGCCACCAGGATTCTCAGGACGCCTCGTTTCTTTATTTCTTCCAAGTCGGCAAGGTAGGCTTCAAGCCGTGTCTCGTCAGACACTAGCATGGTATCGGTATAGGGGCCGGCCCTGTTGTCCCTTGTGGAAGCGCCGGCGCCTTTTGCCAACTCGGTGGATTCAGTGCAGGCCGTGAGGCACAAAGCCATGGCAAAGATCAAAGCAATGCATGAAGAACCGCGGTCATTCCTGAAAATGAGCAACCTTGGCCAACGGATCACCCTGTCCTCCCTTGAAATAGATATCGATATTTTACACTGAAAAGACGTTATCTCCAACCCGGCTTGATCCATAGGCGGAACAAAAGATACAGTCTGAAGAAATGGGGGTGATGTTGCCTCTGCCGAGACCGGGTTTAAGATTCAAATTACTGGCCATATTGACCGGTTTGCTCCTGCTCTTCTCGTTTCTGACATCCGGGGTGGTCCTCTCAATGCTGCACAGGTCACTGCTTGAGGAACACCGGCGCTTGGGCATCGAACTCGCCATATCCGCGGCCAGGGGCTTTTCCGCATTTCTTCCGCCTGGGTCAAAGCCTTCATCCCCCCAGGTGAAGACAGCATTCAAGCGGTTCATGGATATGTATACTTTTGGTTCGAGGATGGAAGGTTTCTTCCTGCTCGATTCCAGGGGCAACAAGGTAGTATCCGCTCCGGCCAAGGCGCCTGCACGGACAATTCCTGCGCATCTTTCTTCGGGATCAAATAAACCCGTTGCAAATATCGTGAATAGTGGAAAGGGTAAATTATTGGTAGTCACCCTGCCATGGCCCGAGGGTGAAGAGCATCCCCTTGGCTTCCTACAAGCCGTTTTTTCGTTAAAGAGTACTGAAACAGTCATTGCAAGCGCCGCAGGCCTGATATTACTCTACATTGCAATTGCTGCTGTCCTGTCCCTGATACTTGGATTATTCCTGCTGAACAAGAGCCTGGTCCGTCCGGTGGAGTCACTGGTGCAATACCTGGACAGAGCAGGCCCAGGGGATATGCCGGCCCGGATGGAGGAAGTCGGAGGCGACGAGTTTGCCAGCCTTTCCAGGTCTTTGAGAGCCATGTTGACCAGGATACGCTCGGACAAGGAAAGACTGGAACAACACGTGTCCGAGCTTACACGTGTGAACAGGAAGTTGGAAGAAGCTCATTCATCATTGCTTCGAAGTGAAAAACTCGCAAGCGTGGGGAGGCTGGCGGCAGGTGTGGCCCACGAGGTGGGAAACCCGTTGTCTGCAATCCTGGGCCTTTTGAGCCTGGTAAGGAGAAAAGTGGACCAGGACCCGGATATACAGGATTGGCTGGGGCGCATGGAAGAAGAAATTTCCAGGATCAACCAGATAGTGACGGACCTTTTGGATTTTGCAAGACCCGGAGAAACAAGGGCACGTATAGTAGATCCCGGGACCGTGATGGAGGACAGCTTCAGGTTGTTGGAGTCTTTAAAAAAGTTTAAATCAGCTTCGCCTTCTATGGTGGTTCAACCCGGTTTGCCGTCCATACTCTGCGACCCGGACAGGCTGAAGCAGGTCATGATAAACCTGCTTTTAAATGCTGCAGATGCAGTGGCGGGACATTCGGGAGAGCCAAGGGTGTCTGCCCTGGTGTACGGGTTTCACCAAGGGCAGGAACCGCAAGAGGCATATCTTGCCCTGCTCGAAGGTAAAAAATGGGCTGAAAGCCTACCTGTCTTTGATAGTCCATCTGATATTGAATCCATGGATGCAAATGAAATAGTGGCCTTTGCAGTGGTGGACAACGGCCAGGGCATCGAGGAACACAACCTGGACAAGATATTCGATCCCTTTTTCACCACAAAAGAACCTGGCAGCGGTACAGGGTTGGGGCTGTCGGTTTCATTGAGACTTGTCGAGGAATTCGGCGGAAGACTCGTGGTCCAGAGCAAGCCCAAAATGGGCAGCAGATTCCAGGTCTTGTTGCCTGCAGTGCACGATGGTGAACCAAAACACTGATACGAGGTCCTCCGGAAACACGGTACAAGCTCGCGCGAGATTTCGGCGACTCTAGTAAGAAGCCAGGTACCTATCGACCTCCCATGGATGCACCATTGCAATGTATTCGGACCACTCGATATTTTTCGCGTCAATGAACTGCCTGAATATGTGTTCGCCAAGCAAGTCCTTCATGAACGCGCTCTTTGCCATTACATCTATGGCTTCTCCAAGATTACCGGGCAGGGAAGTGATCTTCAGCCTTTGCCTCTCGCGTTTGCTCATTGAAAAGATATTCTTGTTGACAGGCGGCCCCAGTTCCAGCCCTTTTTCTATTCCGTCGAGGCCTGCGGCCAGCATGGCGGCCAAGGCAAGGTACGGATTGCATGCAGGGTCGGGCATTCGCAGTTCCACCCGTGTTCCCTTGCCTCTCCTTGCAGGCACCCGGGCAAGCGGGCTCCTGTTTCTCTCGGACCAGGCTATGTGCGTTGGAGCTTCGTAACCCGGTACGAGCCTCTTGTAACTGTTGGCCAAGGGATTGGTAATGGCGCATATCTCTCTCGCATGTTTCAGCAGGCCGGCGATATATCCCCTTGCAACCCTGGAAAGCCCGTGTTCATCCCTGGAGTCGAAGAAGGCATTCTTCCCGCCCTTGAAAAGAGATTGATGAACGTGCATACCACTTCCGTTGATGCCGAAAACAGGCTTGGGCATAAACGTTGCGTGCAGTCCGAAGTCCAGGGCCACCTTACGAACCACGAACCTGAAGGTTGCAATATTGTCAGCCGTTTCCACCGCAGGCTTGTGCTTGAAATCTATCTCGTGCTGGGCGGGCGCGACTTCGTGGTGGGCGGCTTCCACGGCAAAACCGATGGCATCCAGGGCATTCACTATCTCGCGTCTCGCATCCTCTCCTCGATCTATCGGGGTCAAATCGAAGTAACTGCCCCGGTCGTGCGAGATCACGGTGGGCTGCCCCCTTTCTCCCTGTTGAAACAAGAAGAACTCGGGTTCCGGGCCGGCATGCATCACGAATCCCATTGCCTCGGCCTTTTTACACACCCGCTTCAATGCAAGCCTGGGGCAGCCCGCAAAAGGACTTCCGTCCGGATTGTATATGTCGCAGATGAACCGCGCCACCCTGCCTCCGGTCTCATCCCATGGATACAGCACATAGGTATCAAGGTCCGGTTTCAGGAGCATGTCCGATTCTTCTATCCTTGCAAATCCCGCGACCGATGAACCGTCGAAAAGTACTTCACCATGAACCGCTTTCTCGAACTCGGCTTCCGGCACCTCCACGTTCTTGTTGATGCCCATGATGTCCGTAAATTGTAATCGCAGAAACCTTGCCCTGTCTTCCTTGAGTTTTTTTAAAACCTGTAATTCTCTTCCCTTGTTTCCAGTTTTCAAAATGACCTCCCAAAATTGTCATATTGACAGTTTTTTAATATCACTTTGTCATGATTAATAGCAAATATGAATTAATGTCAACAACAAAATGCTTTTTTAGGCAATTTTTTGGTTTTACCAAGAATTGCACACCAACCTCCGTGCAAAACCAAGAAAACCAAAACCGGATCCCGAAATACCGGTCCGAAGGCGATTGTGGCTTTACATGGCATCATCTCTTGGGTTATCAGGATGTTCGAATATACTGTTCGTCGTTCAAGATAAAGAAGGCCATGAACCAGGGAGGTAACATGGAAGGGAACATTCCAAAGACCACCAAGTTATTGCCGGCCAACGCCTACACCAAGTTGGCTCCTGGAGAAGAATACGTTCCGATTGTGCCCCCCGGAGATAAGAGGGCAGAGGTTACACCGTGGTCGGTTACAACCGGTCTGATAATGGTCCTGATTTTTTCAGCAGCCTGTATCTATATCGCATTGAGGGCGGGTAATGGGATCGAGGCATCCATTCCCATAGCCATTCTTGCCATATTTTTCGGACGCATGAAATCCCCCAAGAGCACCATTCTCGAGAACGTCATTGTTCAGTCGATCGGACAGGCAGCAGGTGTTGTGGCTGCGGGTGCGGCTTTCTTGATTCCGGCCCTGTACATCAACAGGCTCGACGTGTCATGGTGGCACATCTTCCTGGCTACCTTGATAGGCGGATCATTGGGCGTGGTTTTGATAATCCCGTTGCGCAAGTACTTTGTGAAGGAACTGCATGGAGAGCTTCCATTTCCCGAGGCTACTGCGATAAACGAAGTGCTGGTTACCGGGGAAGCCACGAGCGGAAGCGCAGGCAAGGTCCTGCTCATGGCATTCGGACTGGGTGCGATATATGACTTCATCGTCGAGGCGATACATGCGTGGAACCCGATGATAACCACAAAGACTCTGCTCGGGGCGTTCGGCGAAAAGATGTCGCAGTTCAGGCTGGACTTGTCCATGAGCGGTCTGGCCGCTCTTTTCGGCCTGGGTTACATAATCGGCTTAAGGTACGCGGCGATAATTGCAGCAGGCTCGGTGCTTTCTTACCTTGTCCTGGTGCCTGCCATATTCCTGTTCGGATCCCAAATCGATGCATTCACCTATGCCGGAAATACGTATCATATCATTTCCATGAGTTCAGACCAGATATTCGCGGCGTTTGTCAAGCCCATAGGTATCGGCGCCATAGCCATATCCGGGTTGATAGGTATCGTAAGGATGGGAAACATCATTGCGAGTTCGGTATCGCTCGGGTTCAAGGGGCTCAAGGGAGGCAGGCACGATTCCGATGAAGTCCCGAGAACGCAGAGAGATATGACCCCGCGAAACGTGCTGTTGATACAGTTTGCCTCTGCCTTGGTAATGGCTGTATTCTTCGTGATCGTATCACTCTCCACGGTGGACTCCACAACGGGTCAATCATATAGCCTGGGTCAGAGTCTGCTCTATGGCGCAGTGGGTGCCTTGGTAGGGTACCTGTTTTCCTTTCTTTTCACACCGGTAGCGGCCCGGGCCATCGCCATAGTCGGCGTAAACCCGGTTTCGGGAATGAGCCTGATAACAGTGGTCCTGACCATCCTGGTCCTGGTTGCTGTCGGACTGAAGGGAACGGGCGGCATGTTCATAGCACTGGTAGTGGGATGCGCGGTATGCACTGCTCTTTCAACTTCCGGCGCGCTCATTTCCGACTTCAAGATAGGTTACTGGATTGGCGCGACTCCAAGAAACCAGGAGATGTGGAAATTCCTGGGTGTTGCCGTGGCGGCCTTGGTCGTGGCCTTTGTCATTCCAATAATGGACTCCGGTTATCATTTCGTTATCCAGAACGCGGCAGGACAGTGGGTGTCCAACCAGCAGGTTCTTCCGGCACCGCAGGCCAACATGATGGCCGCTGTCAGCAAGGGACTGCTGATGGATCCGGCAAATCAGCCTTGGTTGCTTTATGGACTCGGCGGGATTACCGCTATAGTGCTGTACATGGCGGGTGTTCCCATGCTCGCGTTCGCCCTCGGCATGTACCTGCCCATTTCCATCAACCTCTCGGTTCTTTTCGGCGCCTTCGTTGCATGGATAGTGTCCAAGTCGGGAGGCAGGGAAGAGGTCAGGAAGGCTCGTTCCGAGCAGGGCGTACTCATTGCCTCCGGCATGATGGCCGGTGCGGCCATATTTGGGATAATCACGGCGGTATTGAGGCAGGCGGTTCTGGGTGCACCAATAAAGTACTTAAGTATCGGTGAAAAATTCTGGGTGGAGAAGGCGGCCACAGGCGATCTATACCTCAAGAGTGAATCAGCTCACTGGTTCGAAGGGTTTCCCGGCCAAGCACTGTCTTTCGTCATGTTCATCATGCTGTCTTTGGGTTGCTTCCTGCTTGCAAAGAAAGGCGCCCAGTGGTTCTTGAGAGATGAGGAGAGGCAGGCCAAGAAGGCCGCAACAAAAGAAGAAGACGGGGAAAAAGACAACGACTGAAATCGTCCATACATATCCCGGTTTCAAACGATAATCATTCAAGGGGTTGGTAATGGAAGAATTCAACGCCGTGCTCGGATCTCTTGCCGGGTACGTTTGGGGGCTACCCTTGATAGTCCTTCTCGTCGGCACCGGTGTGGTCCTTTCATTCCTATTGAAGTTCGTCCAGGTAAGCAGGTTCGGACATGCAATCAAGGCAATTGCGGGCAAGTTCGACAACCCTGCCGACAAAGGAGAGGTATCCCATTTCCGGGCATTGACATCCGCCCTGTCAGGCACAATCGGACTTGGAAACATTGCAGGCGTAGCCGTAGCCATCTCTCTTGGCGGACCGGGCGCCCTCTTTTGGATGTGGCTTTCCGCCTTGTTTGGCATGGCTACCAAATTCGCCACATGCACGCTTTCTACAAAATACAGGAGTATAGATGAAAACGGAGTAGTAGCCGGCGGCCCCATGTTCACCATTGAAAACGGCCTCGGCAAAAAATGGCGGCCCCTGGGCATGACCTTCGCCTTGTTCACCATGGGCGCTTCGTTCGGCATGGCCAACTTGTTTCAGGCCAACCAGGTCGCCAGTTCACTGTACTCCCAGCTCTCTGTACCTACGTGGATATCAGGAATTCTGATGGTGGTTTTCGTATCCCTGGTCATAATAGGCGGCATCAAACGCATTGGATCGGTAACAGGTAAATTGGTGCCCTTCATGTGCGGCATCTACTTGCTGATGGCCGTGATAGTCCTCGCATTAGCAGGATGGAGCAATATCGTCCAAGGGTTGAGTCTCATAGTATCGTCCGCATTCAATGGAATCGAGCCGGCTGCCGGCGGCTTTGCAGGCATAGCTGTCTGGACTGTTATTCAACAGGGAGTGAGGAGGGGCACGTTTTCCCACGAAGCAGGCCTTGGCAGCGCGCCGATTGCACATGCGGCGGTAAAGACCGGAGAACCGGTAAGAGAGGGCCTGGTTGCCATGTTGGGGCCTTTCCTGGATACGATAATTGTTTGTACCATGACCGCTCTGGTGATAATAACCACCGGCGCCTGGAAGGTCGGGGCCGCACCGGCAATAATAGTCGATAGAATCGAAAAGACGGATGCAGGTTCAAGGGGTGTGGTAATGGGCCCCGATGTGAGAGAGGGATACGAACATCCGGCACGAACCAGGGGCCGGAAGGTGACATGGCGGGGAAAGATTTTTTCGATACAACAACAAGCTTTTCAAGAGAGGTTCGGGGTGCATGTCGGCCACGGCATCAGGCAAAGCTGCTTTGCGCTCGTCGATGAATCGATTTCCAAGGGACTCGCATTGCACCAAGGAGATATGGTTCAAATAGATGGGATCCTTGACGGCACAGTGGGCGGAGCGGTCCTGACCACCTATGCATTTACCAGTGTATTCGGTAAATACGGAAGTTACGTTATCCTGTTGGCCGTGGTGCTCTTTGCCCTGTCTACCATGATCACATGGTCATATTACGGTGACCGTGCAGCTTTGTACCTGTTCGGACAGAAGGGAGTACTACCGTACAGGATCCTCTTTATTGTCATAGTATTCATCGGTGCGGTTTACTCCCTCGACCCGGTGGTGAACATATCCGACATTCTGAACGGCCTCATGGCTGTTCCAAACCTTATTGCCACGATAATGCTCCTGCCCGTGGTCTTGAAGCTTACGAAAAAATACTTTGCCAAGTACGGTTGACATGGGGGCGCCTAAACCTTGGAGCGCCTTCTCCTCGATATCTCGAGGAATGCCGGCAAGACGACAAGACTTGCAATGAGGCACGAGCCTACGCCAATGAGCAATACCCATCCGAACGAGGCTACTCCCCGGTGCCTTGAAAGGCCCAGTGTGCCGAATGCCAGCATGGTGGTCCATGCCGAAAGCGCGATCGCCCGTCCTGTTCCTACAACCGATCCTGCAACATCCGTCTCGCCTGATTGGGAGAAGCGATGCACCAGGTGAACGCCGCTGGCCACACCGATACCGATTATCAGGGGAACACCCGGGAGATTAGCAAAATTGTAATTTATCCCAAATAACCGCATCAGGCCGAGCATCCAGGTTACACCGAACGCAAGGGGTAATACCGCAAACAAGGCCTTTCTTATGCTCCAGAAGTCTAAAATCAGCATTAACAGAATCGCTATGCCTGCCCCAAGTGCCGCAAATTCGAAACCACGTTGTATCATTTCGCTGAATGCCCAGTGCCTGACCGCGAAACCGGTTGCATGCTTATCCACGGAGCGGGCATCTTTTACGAACTGGTCCAAAAAGGCCTTGTCCCATATACTTTTACTTGGAAAGGCATAGACAGCGAAGCTCTTACCCGAGGCGAAACGCTTGCGTATCGAGTTTGGAATTTGTGATACGGTAACCTCCTTTTTTCTGTCCAGGTTCTCCTTGAAGAGCTTAAGTTGCACCGCAAGTTGAGAAAAAAGTTTTTCCTGAAACCTGGTGGCACGATCCGCTGCATCTTTTTGCCCGGCCGCGTCCAGGGTGTCATCAACCGTGTTGACCAATTTATCCAGTGAAGCCACCAGACCCTTTCTACCTGCTGCGAGGGCCATCTCCTGGGCGTGTTCCAATTGGTCCTCCAAGGCTGAAAGGCTCTTTTCCAAGGCCTTGGACGACACCGGCTTCAGACTCGAGTATCTCGTGTTCATGTCATGGAAAATCGGTTTCAATTTTTTGAGTATAGCCAGCTTTGCCTTTTGAGAACTGGGGATCAAGTCGTCGATGGACTCTACCTTGGCGACAGAAGGTTTTTTACGCAGGGCATTGGTGATCCTTGTTGCATCAGCCAGGGAATCTGCTACGAACGCTGCAAACTCTGCGGAAAAATCACTCCTGTTTACCATCTTGGCCTGGTACATGGCTGATTCGGAGTTCTTGGGCAGGATGTGCATGTAATCATAGTCGAAAGGAATGTCTTTCAGGCCCCAGCCTGCCAGGGCGGTAAGCAAGATCGATGTAACCAGCACAGGCCATCTCCTCCTGGTCACGAACATTGCAAGCCAGGGCAATATGGAGCCCCCTAATCCTCTTGGTGATGCAGGCACTTTTGTCTTGATGATAGTCAGCGCGGAGGGCAATTCCAATAGTGTAGCCACGAGCACGGCCAGGAGTCCGAAACCTGCCACCACGCCAAGTTCTGCAAAGGCTTTGAATTCCACAAAACCGATTGCAAAAAATGCGGTGGTGGAGGTCAGCGCGCTCGTAACAATGCCGCGGCCCGAGCCCATCATGGTCTTTCGAACAGCTTCGAGGTCGTCTGCACCTTTTACCCTTTCTTCGTCGAACCTGGACATGAAGTGAATGGAAAAATCAATGCCCATGCCTATGAGGATCGCAAAAAAGGCACTGGATATGAGATTAACATGGCCGAAGATGAGCCATGTCAATGAAAGTCCCCAGGCAGAGCCGGAAATCAACGGCACTGAAGCAAGCAGGGTCTTTTTCACTGACTTGAAAGTAACGGCAAAGAGAAGCACGATGCCGACAAAGGACAAGATGGTGATTCTCCAGAGATCGGAGAGTATGGTAGTCATTTCCTCGTATGTGTGGGCGGGAAATCCTGTCAGGCCCGCGTCCTTCAGGCCAGGCTTGCCTGACTTTGCTGCGTCCACTTCTTTTTTTACTGCTTCCACGAATTTTTCAATGTCACCAAGTTCATCACCAAGTGCGGAGCGGGTGAATATGAAGATCAGGCCTTTGTCCCTGGATCGAAGGTAACCCCTTGGATCTACGCCCATACCAACCTCTTTCGACAGGCGGCTGTAAAGACGTTCCATTACCCTGATAGGCTCTTCGTTACCCTTGAGCCACGAATCCATTTCCCTGAAAAACTCGGTCAAGAGGGCTATCAACTGTTCTGCGCCCTTTGGGCCGGTCTCTTTCGAAGACATGCTCTTGGCCATGGCCTCGTTCATTGCATTCAGCAATCCGGGAAGGCTCCTTATGGAAGCTATCTTCTGGATTTCCTTCTGGTGTTTCTCTATTTGATCCGCCAACATACGCAACTGGTCCAAGGGAACATATAAAAAAGCCTTGTCCTTGAAGAAATCGACAGGAACCTTGTAAAAAACCTCTGCTACCTCAGGGAGTTTTTTGAGCCTTGCCGCAACATCGTCTGCAAAGGCGGCCAATCCGTCCGGGTCGGTTCCCTCGGCAACCACTATCAGGTCGCCCATGCCTCCGAAGGTTTTCAAAAAATCATCCAGGGCTTTCCTATAAGGATTGTCCTTGGGCATCATGGCATCTCTGGACGTTACGATTTGCAATCTTGGTATGGTTATCACCGCCGCCACGGTCAACAGGGTGCAGAAGACGAGGACCAGCTTTGGTCTCCTCGTGGTTATGTCAGTGATAATAGCAAGGATTCTTTGCAACTGAAAATCCCTCCAAAAGGAAATCCCAAAATTCGACCTCGGCCTTCGACCCTAGCCTTCGAATAGGGTATTCAATCTATTAGACACAAAAGGGACAGTCAACAGAAAGTCCGGCTGAATTAGTTATTGCGAATTATTCGTGAAATGATATTGAATCCACAATGCTTGCTTTTACGAGCCGGCGGATTTGAGCCGTTTTCCGGTTATTAATGTGGTTATCATATTCAGGGATTGTAATGTTCCACTGTGTAAGGATTCTCATGTTCGAAGGACAAGATCGTCCGGTCGTCTTTTTTCCATGTGACCCGGAAAAGTCCGGTCATGTAATACACAAAAGGATCACTGTATCTGCGGGCAACGAATCTCTCTACTGAATTCAAGCTGGCTAACATATCCTTTATTTTTTTGATGTGGCCTTTAAAAATGTTTATGATAATGCTTCCCGCATCCGAATCGTCGGCTGTTATCTCGAATTTACTCGGAACCTTGTATTTCTTCCTGTTGGGTGTAGGAAATGAGGAAATTATTTCCAACCTGGGATTCGGCGATTCAAACAGCCTGCACTTGGCGTCTGCTGCAAGCAAGTACGAAAACCGATCAGCTTCAGGTGGATTGAAAGACACGAACACCAAATTATATTCGGGTGATAATTTCTTGAACTTGATACATGATTTCGCCAAATCGATAATAACCGTTGTTATCGAGTGATCCGCGAAACTAACACCCGAAACGGCGAGTTTGTTTTTTCTTGTTATGACTGTGCCTGTCATGGTCCCCCTGGGCACCTGGATCAACAAGTCATAGAACTTTTGACCCTTGCCGAGCCTGACCCTGCCGCTTCCCGGTCTCCAAGGAGGCGAACAGGAGTTGATTTTGACGTAAAAGGAAAGCTCCTTGGACGAAAATGTGGCTATAGCCCCCTTGAGATCCTCGAGTATCTTCAGCGGCCCGCACTGGAGTGACGCCATCCTCCTGCCTGACACGTTGGAAATACCTGACTTGAGCTTACAGCTTCCATTTTTATATGTCTGGTTATTTGGAGTACCTTTGAACCAAACCTTGTACTCGGCCTTGTGATCACCAATTCCCAAATTGGATATTACGATCTGAAAGCTAATATGCTGGTTTTCGCCTATCTCGTTGTCAAATGACCATTGTTCACCGTATGCCTCCATGTCCATCAAGTGGGGAAGCAGGTCTTGCAAGGTAACCTGCCGGTTTTGGCCGTCCCATGCAAAACATGGCCAACTTGAAATGCTGATCAAGAGATAACATATTGATATGGTCAAAATCCCCGACATTGATGTAACTCCAGAGCCGAATACCACTGAAGATCTCATTTCTTACTCCCCTTCGACAACCTGGAATCGACCAGGTCCAGCACTGATGCGAGCAGTGGAACAGACGTATACAGGCAGGTTCCTATTCCTATCAATGCAAGCACACTGATACTGATCAGTCCCCTGTTTTCCGCAACAAGCATTCCGCTGAAACCCGCGGCGGTCGTGACAGATGCGAAAAACGCAGCTTTTCCTGTTGTTGAAATCGCTTTTCCCGCACTATGGGGTCCGTCTTGCAAATACCTATGGTACATATGCACGGCATTGTCCACCCCTATTCCCAGGATGGTGGGTAATACTACGATATTGAACATGTTCAGCTTGATGTTGAATAGTCCCATGGCGCCGCACATCCAAAACACCCCAAGGATTAAGGGAACTGATGTTGCCAGGACCCCTTTTATCGTTCGAAGGTCAAGAAATAAGAGAAGAATAACAACGAGTAAAGCCAGGGCGACTGCTGTGGGACCTTCCCTTTGCAGGATATCGAGAATGTCCTTGAGTATAAAAAAGCTGGCTGAACTGTGAAATACCTTGTGATCCACCTTGATCGTGCCTATTTCTTTTACGATATCCCTGACATCTCTGGCATCACTCTTATTGCCGTCGGCAAAGATCATTACGAATTTCCCAACATTCCCCCATTTGTCCCTGAACTGATCCTTTACCCACTGCGGCAGATCATTGATTCCATACGGTTTTGGACTCATGTACTTCAGCAGTTCCTCGGCATCTTTCTTGTCCTTACCCTTCAGCGCTCCGAGTTTGCGTTCGAGTAAATCCTTCATTTCTTCAATGATTTCCATGTGTTCTTGCGGATCTTTTGGAACGAATCTGTATATGCTCAACCAGTCCTTGAAGTATGAACCCGGCTTGTGCTTGTCCCACTTACTCAATGTATCGTCGAGTATCTTTGTATCTTCCAGGGATTTAGTGAGTATGAAGACAGGTGAGAAGGATCGTCTTGAAACTTCCTTGTAATATTTTCTCTTTATTTGCGGCTGTGGTTTAGAGGGACTGCGGACCTTGTCAAAATCGAACTCAAAGGCAAGCCGGGGCAAGCCGATTGCAGCCGCCACCGAGATAATGATCCCTGATATTAATATCGCCACAGCCAACCCCCGGGAAAGGCGCCATGAGCTTTTCGCAAGGCTTTTACCAGTCTTCAATTTTTCCGGGTACAATTTTTCAGATGCGGCAATAAGGGATGGAAGCAGGAAAAACGATGCAGCAAGGCAGAGCAGCACGCCGATACCTGCTATGAATCCGAACTGGGAAAATCCCCTGAAATCGAACAATGTAAGTGAAAAAAAGGTGCCCGCAGTTGTAAAGGCCGCTGTGCCGAGCGCTCCTGCGAGGGAAGATAAACTGTCTTTCAATCCACCCTCAAGATCGAGTCCCCTGGCTCTTGCCTCGTCGTACCTTGACAGAACATGAATCGAAAAGTCGATTCCAAGGCCCATGAGAAGAGCGAATATAAAGGCGGTAATGAGGTTCAAATATCCGATTGCAAGCCAGGTAATACCAATGGTCCATAATATTGGGCAACCAAGCGATACGATAACAAGCGGAATGGCCCGTAATTTTCTAAATGCCACGAAAAGAAGCAACAAAACCAAGGTTCCCGCCACAAGCCCGGAATCATAAAGGTCATGCTTAATATGGGCTATTTCTTCATTTTTCTTGTGATAGTCGCCCTCAAGAACGATTTCGAGTTTTTTATTGTAACTAGCGGGATCAAGGTCTTGGATAATCTTGTTTACACGTGCAAGCATCTTCCGGCTGTTTGCCACATCTGAAGGCTGAACCTTTGGCTTGCACTGGATTGAAACTATGGTGCTGTCCGGACTTTTTTTATATTCCTTGATATCCTCCATACCGTATTTGCGTTTAAGGTCGTCAATGCTGGGCAACTCATCTTTTTTATTTTTTCTTTTACCATCCCCGGTTGCCTTTGTATCTTCTTCATCATCCAGGAGCTGTATCTTTTTTCCAATAGCTGCATGGATTTTGCTCTCTATTTTGTCCTGGAGATCTTCCAAGTCGTTCAGAGGGACCAGCAATAAAGCATTTTTCTTGAAAAACGAGATATCCCTCTTAAAGTCCACCCTTGCCATGTCCGGGTCTTTTTCAAGCTTTTGGGCCAGGTCCGATGCAAATCGCATCGTGTCCTTACCGTTCGGTGAATTAATTATGATCGTCAATTGAGCCGAGTATCCGAGAGTTGTCTTTACCTGTTTTATTCTCAGAACGTTCGGGGTGTGCTCTGGAAACAAGTCCGCCAAATCGCTCTTTATTTGAATACGTGTTATTGTCAGGCTTGCCAATATGGTAAGCAGCATTGCCAAAATCAATGTTGTAATAGTCTTCCTTGTTGCCAGGTAAATCGACAAGGAAACAAGCCGGTCATAAAACTTCATGTCAACTCATCCCCACATTGTTCGAAATCAACTATTATAACTCCCAACGTTGCCTCAACTGAACAACAGCAGAACCCAATGCAAAGAAACTAACCCAGCAATATCCGGACCACAAAGAAAAAATTTATTTAATCGATCATCAGCTCTTTATAATTTCACATTATTTTTCAGCCATTGAAAAAAAGTGATTTTTTTTGCAGGGGTCGTATTCCTCAAGGCGTCTGCATCATACATGTCTTTGTCTGGCCTTGGGGCCGGGGCTAATCACATTGCCCCCAAAAAAAACTATTCAAAAAAGTGACACGCTTTCAATAGTTCGATTTCGAGTCGACTTCAACAAGATGTTGCTTTATGGCAACACCTTGTATTTATTCAAATACAGGTCTGATAAACCTTTTTAGCAAGATGTTTACTTGAGCAATGCCTTGGCAGCCTTCTTAATACCGTCAAGCAGTTTACTAACGTCTCCTTCCACGGTCTGGCTGGCTCTTTTCTCGACCTTACCGGTTGCAGCATCACTCATCTTGAGGGTTATGACATAGCTCTTTCCGATCTTGCCTACACTGCCCGAGATGAATTTTTCCTTGTTCAACGCGGTTCCGAGCTTCTTGAGGCATTCACCGTCATCACATCCTCCAAGCTTGATATTTAGGCCGGAGTTTGCAAGCACGGCTCTCAAGTCGTCCGCGCAACCCACTTCGAACCTCTTGTCCTTGGACACCTCGGTGCAAAGTAAATCGGTCAATGTGGACACAGTGTCCTTGTCTACCCCCTTTGCAGTCAGATCCTGCACGCCTATCGTTACCTTCTTACCGCTGTCACCGGCTGAAGCATTTGGGCTGCCGAGGAACAGCATTCCAAGGCCGGCGAAAACCAAGCTTGACATCATCTTGAGATTCATCTCTTCCCTCCTTTTGGGCTGTATTCTGGTATTCTTTAGTTTCCAGACTTCTTTGTTCCGATTATCTCTTCAAATGAAACCGGTTTTTCCCCGAGTTCCTTTTGAATGATACCGACCAACTTTTTGGTGAATGACTCGGTGTACCCGACGTTCAACATTTTTATCTTTCCATCCTTGCCTATCAGTGTCAAATAGGGAAGCCTTCCCACGTGGTAACGCTTGGCCAGTATCTGGAACTTGTCGTGTATGACAGGATAGGTCAGGTGTTTTCTATTAATCAGTTCCTTGATGCCGCCGGCCTGACCCGTTCCCTTGTCAATACTTACCACAGCAACCATTAGGCCGTCTTTTTTGTATCTTTCCCAGAGTTTTTCGAGAACAGGCAACTCTTTCTTGCAAGGCTCGCAATACGTTGCAAAAAAGGAAAGAACCATCAGTTTCGTGTGTTTCTTTTCCTCCGGACCTACAAAATCGTCCAGAGAAAAAAAGGATATCCCTGATTCCTTGGAATTAATGACCCTCATTGAAAAGACAGGAGCAACCTGCCCCTTTTTCAGGGTCTCCTCTGCTGATTTCTTCTCACTGGCCCGGGATTGAGCCGGCCAGTTGGAAGCCATAAAGATTACAAGGGAAATTGTCCAGAAGATTGAACTCGATTGCTTGAGCCACACGATCATTCTCCTTTCTATCTTTCATCTATCCAACTAATAGTTGACGTCGAGTCTTCTCATTTTGTTCTAACCGGTTTTTTTTCTTTGGATGGGCCCGATATCCAGGCATTTAGGCTGAATATTGAAAAAAACAAGTATCATGAGCCTGCTCCAAGCTTCTTGTTGCTCAATAATGGAGATATGGCATTCCATACGGCTCTCCTGACCTGTTCCACGGTTCCTTGGCCGTTTACTATCTTGACCATGCCTCCGACCTTGCTGGTAAATCTCTTGTAATTGGCGGCTACTTTTTCCAATATCTGTTTTTTTTCAAAAATATCAATGTTCGATCTGCAAGCTGCGAGTCTCCCCAAGGCCTCGTCCACCTGGACTTCAAGCAATATTGTAATATCAGGTCTCGGAGCATTCTTGTTGATTTCCAAGACCCATGTCTCATCCGAGTCCAGGGATTGGTAAGCCAGGGATGACAACAGGTAACGGTCGGAGACAACCTGTATGCCCTGCCTTATTGCAGGCAATACCTCTGATGCCAGGTGATCTATTCTGTCGGCTGCAAATAGAAGAGCCAGGGATCTCCTGTCGAAAGGAGTTGCGTCGCCTTTGGCGACACTTCCAAGCAATCTGCCGGAAAGTATCTGGCGAATCAGCATGCCAACCGGGCCGTCACTTGGCTCCCTGGTAAGAAGACACTTGTCGAATGTAGCCTCGAGAGTTTCATGCAACAATGCCGCCTGAGTGGTGGTGCCTGCTCCGTCGATTCCCTCGAATGTTATGAACAGCCCTCTCTTTTTATCCCGATCCATTTAATGTCCTTCTTGATTTCCTTTCTTCACGCTACAACCAGGCCGTTTACAACGGTACGGTATTATCAGAAGGGATAACACAGGTACAGCGGAAGGTGCAAGCCGAACCGTGCTTTATGCCGGGGTGACATATCCTTTGAGGGCACGAGTGAGACCGGAAAGCGTAAGGTTTCTCAAAGGTGCGTCCAGGAAATCCTGCACGAGCATGTAGTCCCTGCGACAGCACCCGGCGCAATGCCTTGCCTGTTCGCGCAATCGAACCGGATCGGTTTTCAAGATTTTCTGCAGGTTTTTTTCTCTCAAAGATCCCATTGGAAGCAGGAAATCACAACAAGCGGATACCGTGCCGTCAGGCAGTACGGCAATGTGAGCAAGCGACGGCGCTCCGCAATATTCCCGGTTGTCATCTCTTTCAAAGTAAGTCCTCAAACGATCCAGGTAAGGCTTGTCCACTGCAAACCTGTCAGGGTTTTTCACCCAGGAATTTTCCAGAAAATCAACCACCAAAAGGGCCTCTTTCGGGTCGGGTTTGAACGAAGGTATGAAATTGGGTTGGAGTTTTATCTTGTCCACCTTGGACGACAAAAGCTCGTGCACGAGCATGGGAACAGTATTGATACTACCCTTGTGCAAACCTATATTTGCATAAACCAGGGATTTCTTGAAGGCTCGATGGGAAATGTAGGTATTGAGTCCTTGCCACGCCGATGCGAAAGATCCCCTTCCCCGTATTGTGTCGTGGCCATGGCCGAAGCCGTCCAGTGACACGATCATGACATCCAAGTTCGGCGAAAGCCTCCTGGTAATGTCGGGTGTTATGGGCGCCCCGTTCGTGAATATCACCGTGTACATACCTCTTCTTTTGGCCCTTTTAAGCAATTCCGAAAGATCCGGACGCAGCAGGGGCTCGCCCCCCACGAATATCAGGACAGGCAAACCGGATCCTGCAAGTTCGTCCACGACGCCAAGGGCCTCAACCCTGGAGAGGTCAGGCCCCGACGTACGAAGCCTTTCAAAGAATACACACCCTTCACACCTCGTGGTGCACTTGGACGTGACATACCAGGAACAAAAATATGGATACCGGGCTCCCAGCCGTCTTTTGATACTCGTACCTGCTAACCGGGCCAATGTATTACCGGCAATAGGACCCAATTTATCCTCCACTCATGCGGGAAGATTAAAATCAAAACAGTGTCAAGTCAGGAGCGAATCCTTTTTTGTCCCGTCCTAACCTATAAAATAAGAAAAATGTCCGAATCACCTCGAGATCATTGCACCACGTCTTTGCTCTTGGCTCTTTGTCCGGTCTTGCCGGGCTTTGACTTCCCGTATTTTTCAACCACATTGTTCCGGTCCTCGATTTCCCGTATCACCTGGTGTAAGGCCGAAGCAATGAAACGCATCTGTTTCTCTGTAAGCGGTGGATGGTTGGGCAGGTACAACTTGTCTTCCATCAGGGATTCACTTACAGGACACGCCGTTGAAGTCCGCCCCGAAACCAGGCTGGAGCATGCCTCGACATAACCGGGCATGGAGTCGATACCAAGGCTTCTCAACTTGCGAATTACTTTGTTTCTCTCCGGCACACGAACAACAAAGTTCAGAGCTATATCCTTTGTTTCAGGTGGGGGAGGATCAGGTATATCAATACCGGATCCCCGGAGCCCGAAAGCAAGGGCAGCGCTGTTCCTTCTCCGCCTCTCGTCATCCGCCTCCGCCCTTGCCAACTGGGCAAGCCCGATCTCGGACTCGAAGTCTCCGAACTCTTCTTCGTATTCTGCACCATGCACCCCGGCTTCACCAGGCTCTTCCCTTGACACGAGAAGACGATCCACCAATTTGGGACCCAGTAAATCCATTGCCCTCAACACCGGCCAACCTGCAATGGAAAAGGGTATCGGATGGGTGCCGGCTGCAAAGGCTGTGCAAAATGCGATCCGTTTGGCCCTTGTAATGACCGAGGGAGTGCGAACAGCCTGCTTTTTCAGAACTTCCCTGGCCTTTCGTGCAAGGCCCGGGTCGTCTGTAAACAGGGCGCCGCCTCCAAGCGCATTCCAGGGCTTATACATGGAGAGGCTCGTATAGGAAATTCGTCCGAACGATCCAACGGGCCTGCCATGCGTCCGTGCTCCGAATGCCGCGGCTGCATCTTCCACTACATGCCATCCTTTCTTATCCGCAAGTTCCAGTAGTTCTTCAACCCGGGCGGGCCGCCCGTGTATATGAGTCAGGAGGAGAAACCTGGTCTCTTTATCCGCTACTTCTTGTACCGAGGCCGGGTCCATGTTGTAATCACCGGGAATCACGTCAACGAACAGGGGCTGAAGGCCCAGTGAATACAAGCTCGGAAGAATCACCCGGCACGTATATGACGGCAGCACTATTTTTTGGCCGGGCTCTGCTCCGAGCACCTTCATGGAGAGCCACAAGGCCAGCCTTCCGGAAGCGCAGGTAATACAATACTTCCTGCCGGCCCTTGCCGCCAATGCCTCTTCGAACTCCGCCCTAGCCGCTCCTTTCGGCCTGGGGGCAATAGCCGCCTTAGCCATGGACATGAATACCTGGGGCGGGAAATAGACCTTGGCTCTTGGTATTTTTATCATGGGCCTTGCAAGGGGCGGCGGTTCCGCCTTTTCCCCGGACTCCAGGTCCATGCTCGATGACAGCTCGTCCAAAAAACCCGGCTCCTGGGCGGTCGGACAGTAATTGCGATGCACGTTGAACATCGGATGCCTTGTCATTCGATGCCATATGTAACGTAATGGTTCATCCTTGATGTTGCCGAAAGCGTTCTGTATTAGACCGCACGGCAGCACGTCACCGTAAGCAGTGATTGTTATCTTTTCCCGCCCTGCACCGCATCCCGGTTCGAGCCAGTTGGAATCCCCGTCCCATCGAACATGTGGTCTTGCCATGAGATCGTCCAGGATCTGCGATGCCCTGGGCGACAATTTTTCAAAACCATTCGGTTGCCATCTTCCCACCGGCGAAGGCAACGACAGGTTTATGGATGCTCCATAGGCCCTGGCCATGGCCACCAGCATCCCGGCCCTATTGTCCAGGAGTTTTTCCTCGGTAATGGAAGAGTTTACTATGCACTCGATCTTTCTCGCCCTTGCCGCCTCCAAGGCCGAAACCGCTGCATTGAACGCGCCGGGCCTACCCCTGAATCGATCGTGTTTACGGGGATCCGGGTCATCTATACTAACGGCCAAGATTCCAAGGCCTGCGTTTGCCAGCCGTTCGATCATCCTTTCGTCCAGTATAACTCCATTGGAGGTAACCACCGGGACCGCCTGGCTGGGAGGAATAGAAGCTACAAGGTCCACGAGGTCCGGATCGCAGAGTGGCTCGCCGCCCACGAAGTTGATTGCCACTGCTCCGAGATCGAGGGCTTCCTTGATGACCTTCTTTTTCTTATCGAAATCGAGCAACTCGCGTGAGTCATCCCGGAGTGCTGCAGCATAGCAGTGTTTGCAGTGACACACGCACTCAAAGGTAGTGGCAAAGTCCACTGATCTTAATACAGGCTCTTTCTTGACCAGCAACCTGTAGTAGTCGAATGCCAACTTGGGCATTAACAAAGGCCGTTTCATCAAAAGCGGGAGATGGTATAGCAACTTGGGGTTCAGGGTAATTCCCCCTTTCCCGGTTCGACCTCGCTGTAGGTTATCTCTTCCAGTGGTTTCACCATGGCGTCAACTGCGTCCAGGTTTCTGGCCGCCCGGTTGATACGGTCCAGTACCCTGGTCTGAAAGACCGTGTTGGCGCCTACCATGCATAGTCCATGGACATCCTTGAATATGTCCATGCTTCGCATCTTGAAATATATATCGTATAAACTTTTCTTCCTGATGTTTCCGAACGAAGAGTGGATTACCGCGCAAGGCATTACATCACCGTATGGCGTAATATAAATCTTTTCCGTGCCTGCAGGGCATCCTTCTTTCAGGTAATTGGCATCGCCCTCCCACCTTACGCCCGGCTGGTGGATGAGACGCCAGTACTCTTTTATCTGCTCCGGATTGAGCCTGTTGTCTCTCACTCCCTCCCAGGCTCCCACTGCATAGGGTAAGTTGATGGTACAAACATGCCCCTCACTTCTGGTCAAATCCACTATCCTGTATATGTCGCCGTTCTCGGTGTTTTCCTTTGTCATTATAGTATTCAGAAAGACCCGGATTCCTGCTTCCTTGAAATATCTCGCTCCACGGATGACTGCATCGAAGCTGCCGGGCAGGCCCCTTATCCTGTCATGGGTTTCTGCATCCGGCGCATCCAGGGATATGGTGACCATCCTGATACCAGCCCTCTTGAGTTCCCTCACCATTGGCCTGGTCACCAGGTATCCATTAGTGGCCAGTGTTACAAATGCCTTGTTCGGCCTGGCTGCTTCGATACAGTCTATAAGGTCATCCCGAAGCAATGCCTCTCCGCCCGTGATGTTTATATTGATACCCCCAAGTGCCAGGAAATCATCTGCAATGCAGCCGATTTCTTCAGGTGTCAATTCCTTTGTTTCAGGGTGTACCAACTTGGTTTGCAGGCAGTGCCTGCATCTTGCCTGGCACCGGTAAGTTATTGCCAGTTCGACCCCCCTCAGCACGTGTCGACCACCCCAGGCCAGCAGCATGCTCCTGCCTATTCTTGGAAGTATGTACGGATGTTCAACCGCCATGAACCAATAGTGTTTGAGCTTGGCTATGGCCCCTGTAAAATCCATGCACACCTCCACCGGGCAAGGGCAATCAAAAGTAACAGAATTAACGAGCATGGTGCAAGTAGGGGCAACTCACAGCGCCAGCGCCCCCACCCAAGTTGATTTTTCATGTTTCGCCCCCAGCGCCCCCACCCAAGTTGATTTTTCATGTTTCACTTTTTTTAGGGCCGAATTAATACATGGCATGCATGTAATAACCTGCAAAGGGTTTATATTGTTGATTTGGATGAAAGGTTTAACCCACCT
>JAADFL010000054.1 GCA_013152945.1 Deltaproteobacteria bacterium
TCGAAAATTCTCAATGCGGGCCTGGGAAAAATTGCGACAAGATAAGCCACAGGTGCGTGGAAGCAGATTCCGATACCGATACTGATACCGATACCGACACAGACACTGATACCGATACTGATGCAGACACTGATACCGACACGGATGCAGATACTGACACAGACACTGACACAGACACTGACACAGACACTGATACTGATACCGATACCGATACCGACACTGATACCGACACTGATACCGATACCGACACCGACACTGATACCGATACCGATACCGACACTGATACCGATACCGATACCGACACTGATGCAGATACTGACACTGATACCGATACCGACACAGACACTGACACTGATACAGACACTGACACGGATACAGATACCGACACTGACACCGATACCGATACCGATACCGACACCGATACAGATACCGACACCGATACCGACACCGACACTGATACCGATACCGACACTGATACTGACACCGACACCGATACTGACACCGATACCGACACCGACACTGATACCGATACCGACACTGATACCGATACCGACATAGATACCGATACCGACATAGATACTGATTCGGATACCGATACCGACACGGATACGACTCCCGAAGATTATGTTCGCCGCGTGGATGCCTCCAATCCCGGTCCTGGCAATGGCCGGTCATGGGAACAAGCTTTTGTGTCAGTGCAGGATGGAATTGATGCGTGCGGACTTGTAGCCTCTACAGAGCATCCCTGCGATGTATGGGTAGCCAAAGGTCAGTATTATGCATATATTTCAAGCAAGGAAGACACGATAGAAATTCAAGCCCATGTCCACTTGCTTGGCGGTTTCAACGGCTCTGAAACGCAGATGGATCAACGCGATCCAGCCGCCAATCTTACAATTCTCGATGGCGCCGATTCAAACGATCAGTTTAAAATGGTCCACCATGTCGTCACCACAAATAACGATACATTGATCGATGGTTTCGTGATTACCCATGGTTTTGCGCCTGATGGTGCGTCCTCTCCTGCAGATCGCGGGGGTGGGCTCCTGGCTGACAAAACGTCGCCTACTATCAGTAATTGCATCTTTGTAGACAACTACGGCAAGTTCGGCGGTGCCATTGCATTGATCGAGAGCCAAGCCGTGATCTCGGACTGCCTCATTACTTCCAACCATGGAAAATTTGCAGGAGGAGGAATATACGCAACGAGTGGAAGCCCCTTGATTGAGCGCTCGATTGTCACCAATAACTGGCTGTCCTATACATCTCCCAATGGTGGAGGAGGATTGTTCCTGATTGAAACCGCTGCACGCATAGAAAGCAGCTTGTTCTTCGGCAACAACGCCGAAAGCGGAAAAGGTGGAGCCATCATGATCTGGCGCCATACATCGAATACCGTGACCATAGTCAATTCCACAATCGCAAGTAACAATGCAGGCCAAGGGGCCGCAATAGACGACAGCCAACAGGACGGTCAAGAGCCGGTAATGAAAAACTGCATCCTGTGGAATAATACCATGGATGAAATAAACAGCAGGGATGAAATACAGGTATCTTACAGCTTTATTGAAGGCGGTTACACAGGCACGAATATACTCACCGGCAGCCCCGGGCTTGTTGCAGGCACTGCCATGTACAGCGGCGCATGGGATTCGGTTCATTACGATAGCTCCACGCGACAGACCAAATTCATTCAAAACAGTGCCGGATGGACCCCCGGAAGTCTGCAGGACCTTGAACTTTACAATACTAATTCCGACCTGTGGAATTACATTGTCGATAATGGAAACAATTACCTGTTGGTATGGGGAGACATGACACAAGACGTGGAGCCGGGAAGTACATATCAAATTTACGACTACCACCTCGGCCCGGGATCACAATGCATTGATGCAGGGACCGGAGATTCCGCACCTGCCCTGGACCTTGATAAAAATCCGCGAAAGGATGATCCGGCCACAACGAACGGCCAATCCTGCGGAGATCCATGCGTCGATATCGGCGCTTATGAATACCAGCCATAATCGCTGAACAACCGGACCGGCTTGGGGGGCGGCCGGTTACGAAACACCTGTTCCATCCTCCTTTTCTCTTTTGTACGGTCAACATTCACCCGGCGCAATATTTATGGATGCCGCGACATCGTTTACAAATATATGGTATATGTGTATAGGTATTCATGTTTACTACTCTCTTGGGCGGGGAGTTGGTCGGTAAAATGGATGGGAGAAAACAAACCTATAAGGGAGGTACGTTAAGGTATCCTCGCACGAGGATAGTGCTCTTTGTCCTGGTTCCGGCCTTGGCCGCCATGATCCTGACAATAGCCGGAACCGACTGGATTCTCCTACCTGCGGTCCGGGACATGTTGATGCGACAAAAAAAAGAAGCTCTACAAAAGCTCACATCATCTGCAATAGGGATACTCCGGCATTATCAAGACCAAGCAAAGCATCAAGTATTGACGGTCGAGGAGGCCAAGATCAAGGCAGCCGACGAAATCCGGTCAATCAGGTATAGCCGGGACAAAAAAAATTATTTCTGGATAATAGACCTTGGTGCCATGTGTATAGTCAATCCCTATGCCAGGCACCTTGAAGGCAGGATGATAGCCGACCTCAAAGGCGGCCATGGCAAAAAATTCATCCAGGAGTTCGTTCAGGTGGCCAGGAACCATGGGGAGGGATTCGTCGAGTACTACTGGCAATGGAAGGACAAACCCGGCCAAATAGAAAAAAAGCTGTCTCACCTGCGGCTTTTCCAGCCATGGGGCTGGATAATCGGTACCGGCCTATATCCCAAAGATGTGGAAAAAGACCTCGATTTGGTTTCAGACCGCATGACCGGATTGTTCATGGACATCTCGTTGTTCCTCGTTCTGATCGTAATACTCGTCTCCGGCCTTGCCGTGCGCCTGGAGAGAAGGCGGCAGAAGAGCCTCGCCGCTCTTGATGCCGCAAACCGGGAACTTCAGAAACTGGACAAGATGAAGGATGGTCTCATAAGGGATGTATCGCATGAATTAAAAACGCCTTTGGCCAAGCAGGTTATGCAACTTGAAATGCTCCGGGACCTGGCCATGCGTCTCGGATGCAATGATGAAGGAAAACGATTATTTGACGTTATGGAGGGAACCATAACAAGACAGGAAAGGATTGTAAGCAACTTGCTGGAGCTTTCCAGGCTCGAGCAAGGAGGCAGGAAATACAGAAAGGATCCGGTCAGATTGGACGACCTGGTCAGGGAAGTCATTGATGACTACAGGCAAGCCCTGGATGCACATGGCTTTTCGATCGAGTTGGCCTTGGAACAGGTTGAAATAATAGGTGACAAGGAGATGCTATGGCACGTAGTCTCCAACCTTGTGAATAATGCAATAAAATTCAGGAGAAAAGACATTAAACCCATCTTGAGTATAAGAATCAAAATGACCAATACGGATTACGAATGCCGCACGCTGCTTTCCATCAAGGACAATGGAATAGGCATTGAACAAAGTGAAACGCAACGTGTATTCGACAAGTTTTACCAGGCATCCGCTTCCATGGAAGGCACAGGAGTCGGATTGAGCATTTGCAAGCGTATCATTGAAGATCTTGGGGGCAAGATATGGATCCAATCCAAGGGAAAAAACAAGGGAGCCACAGTGATAATAGACCTTCAGACATGCAAAAAACCACAAGAGATATGAAAAAAAACATCTTGGTAATCGAGGACGACCCGGACATTCAAGAATATTTGGACTTCCTGTTCAAAGACCGAAACTTGGGATTGACATTTACAAGCAGTGGCGAAGAGGCGCTTGAAGAAATACAAAAAGGCAGCCGCTTCGATCTCCTGCTCCTTGACCTGGTGTTGCCCGGCATGCAGGGAGAGGAATTCCTGGACAAGGCTTTGGAAGTATTCGAGCATGAACCCCCGGTCATACTCACTTCGGTTGATGGAGAACGGGCAAAAAGGCAAGCAAGTAGAAAAGAGGTGGCCGGAATCTTTGTTAAAGGCAATCACGGCGATGAACTGGTGAAAATGACGCTCGATGTGCTGGGTTCTCATCAGGAATGAACCGGGCCTTTGATTCTCGGCAAAGGAGCTTCGCATATCACACATTTGGATCTATAATATGGGCGTCGCTTGTTCTGGACAGCGGCAGGGATGATTCCTGCAGCTTGGGAGGATGAATATGAAATCAGGCGGGGTTCATAGACACGGTTTACCGGTATTGATACCGGCATGCCTTTTTCTGTTCGCCACAGCCGGTTTTTCATTGGTTTCACAATCATCCGGCCTTGACACCGTTGAAACCCGGCCCGCGGACACCTCCAACCTGTTGGTATCACAGGTGAGCTGGAAGGGCCTTAACGTAGTTGGAGTAGCAGACTGGTGGGAATTCGATCCAGCCAGCCTGCCCGTAGATTACATACCAATCCTGTTGACCATTACCAACAAGAGTGACCATCCAATAGATATCGATCTTTCGGACTTCAACCTTGTGGACAAGCGCGGCAAGGCTCACAAGGTGGTTTTGCCGGAAAAAATCATCGAAAGACTGGGTAATGCTTCACCTGTTCTTCATCCACGCACACGTTTTGCAACAGATGCGGCTCCAGTGGGAAACGACCTTATTTCTTTTGCCGCCAGGACCGGAAGCCTGGTCGCCAAGTCAAAGACCAAGCATCTAAAGATGCCTGGCATCAGGCCTGCGCCGAGATCGATGCCTGTTATCAGGACTATCCCGCGCATGAGAATACCAAGCCGCACGAGGACAGCGCCTTCCATGAGAACGGTACCCGTGTACAGGGCAAGGCCGAACGTCACTCATGATCGAGACCAGGGTGTCTATCAAAGACCAATGACACGGCCGGGTAGTGTCAGGAACCTATATCCCCGTGGTACGAGACTCGTTCCGGGCAGGACTCCTTCCCTGCCGGGAAAGAGCGAGAGAATGTCTCGAGGCACAACCGGCATCCTGCAAAGACCACCCATGGATGCGGACTCACAACGCAGGCTACATTACCGGGAACTGCAACCCATGCCTCGTGGACCTGTACATGGAGGGGACCATGGCCCGATGCATGGATGGCCCCATGGCCGCCATAGGCACAGGCACCACCACAGGCATTGGCACCATGCCTGTGTGTACATCGGCGTACCCCTTGCCTGGTGGGGCTGCCACCCTTACTGGGGCTGTTTCGGCCCATACCCGTGGCCTTACCAGGTCTATGCCGATTACTATGTGCAAACAGCCCGGTCAGAAGCCGGGAATGAAAAGTCCGATCATGATGTTACGGCATTGGCACTCGGCGAGGGTATACTGGATCCCGGACACAAGATAAGCGGATTCTTGTTCTTCGAACGCTCGAACATAAAGCCGCCGTTCAAACTGCAATGGGAAATATGGGGAGAACAAGGAGATTTGCCATTGTCTACCATGGATCTAATCTTCGAAACCAAAAGCAGAGAAAACTAGAGCCCCGACTCATTACCGAAAATAATCTTGCGATGTTAGGCCATCCTGATAACAGATAATACAATATTTGCCCGGACCTTGGATAATGCGGTTCGACAAGTTCATACCGGTAACAAATCAACCTGTATGGACAATCGTAACAAACACCCCCGGCTGACCGCTATTCTCCTATCTCCACGCCTGCAAGATTGGAGGTTCCCCTGAATTCCTCCTTCCATTCGTCCCCGGCCGACCCCCTGGTCTCGAACAAGACATCCACAAAGCCTTCCAGGGCCTCCCAGGCACGCGGAATCATTCCCTGGTCTGCAGGCACGAGCAAATGAAACATGGACCGGGGCTCGCAAGAAGCCTGCACCGACAGTCGCGCCGTACTCCTCGAAGCACTAATGCTCCATTTCCCCTTGGATGCATCCCATGTAATATCGTCAAGGTCCTGTGTCCTGAAAGTCACCATATCTTTGCCCGGGGTGAGCAGGCCGATCATCATTGCCTCCAAGGGTTTGCCGGCAAACTGAACCAGCCCGCCTGAAAGGGCGATTGCCGTATCATGGTTGTCGAACGATGCCGCCTGCAACCACACCCACTGCTCCGGGAAAACTGTGCCCCAATTGTGGTCGCAGTATGCGCGTGCATTCTTCATCGTGAACCTCTTGCCCTCGAACTCGACATAGCCCGATGCATCACCGCGCATTGTCCCGACCGTCCAATTGGTTTTCCTGTCCGTGTGTCCGGTCATCCAGCCCATAGTCTCATGCCATGGCACGACGTTGTCCACATCGAAATCCCACGAGCAGGACTTGTTTCCCTCCATTGCCGTTCCTGCAAACCTTGGCGCCGTAGCCCTTGAGTCAGGACCTATTCTCACATCCCTGTAACCAGGTGCGGCGCTGTAATCTTCAACAGGAAACTCCTGGTACACGGTCTGAAGTGTTTTCTGCCTACCGCAATAGATAAAAGCCATCTTTGGTTCAGGCATGTTCGGTCCGGGATTTACCACTGTATAGATGAAGAAGAAGGATTCGCCTGTCTCCGGGTCCGAAACCTTGTTGTACCAACCTTCGTAAAAGGGGCCTGCTCCTGATTTATAGAAATCCAGGTGGCTGCCGTCCTCCGGGTTTTCGGGCAAATCCCTGGTCCAGGGATGTGTCGAATTACCTTCCACTGAACCACAGGCGAACAGGACCGGAAACAGAAACAACAACAACACATTCTTCAGCCTGACCGCCGCCACAAGCGCCATACCTCCGCTCGACCGGTAAAACCCGCTTTTTTATTCGTAACATGACTTTTGATTGCAAGTAAAGGCAGAGCCTGCATTCACCTCATGTTCCTCCGGTGTCAACTTGAATAAACAGGATGACCTCATAAAAAAAGGTCAGCTTTCCACTGCCCTCACCCCCTTTTGTCCCCCTCTCCCGCAGAGCGGGCGAGGGGGATCGTTTGGTACCAATAATTCCTGGGGCGTTGCCCCAGGCTATTCCTTTGGGGCTTTTGGGGAATTGGTTTTATTTGATTTAATTGGAAAAGATTCAATTAAGGACGATGTCCCTATGATGCGGGATGCATGGCCGGATGCTTCGAATGCCCGGCACCAATTAAGCCCTGAAGGGGCGTAATATGTCAGACAGGGACAACATTGTTGCGAACAGCCTGAATCCGTATGGGACGAATGCCCTTCCTACTGACATATTTGTTCGGCAGTACCGCTGACATTTTAATTCGGCTATCATAAAAAAGGTCACTTAACATTGACAGCAATGCCTCAAACTGGTAAACAGGTACTTGTTTACCAAGGAGGTTCGCTTCTGGAAAAGCTGCTGA
>JAADFL010000055.1 GCA_013152945.1 Deltaproteobacteria bacterium
CACGCCCAGCATGGATGAGGCGAAATGCAGTCCGTGGGTCTCAATGTTATACCCGAAGAAGACGGCACCAGACCCGGTGAATACAACAGGTTGCTGTCGTGATTGTATACACGGTAGTAATACGTCCTGGCATCAGGTACAGTACTGGTGTCTGAAAAAGAAGTCGCATAGCTGTCTGCATCATAGTAAGCAACCTCCACAACAGGATCCGGGGAATCACAAACTTTCTGCCCAATCGAATAAGACACTCCGTCCACCGGTGTTGCACTTGTGCACCACTGGACCGGCGGCACTTCAGAGCGCAAAACCAGGACCCCATTATGCACCGCAGGGTTGCCCCAATACAGGTCGACATTTCCCCCGGAGCCGGTCGTTCCTGTAAAATAACTCACATCAGGAGGCCTCTCGGCTCCACCTGGTTCATTAACCACGTTCACAACAGCGTACGCACTCCCGTTATTGCCGCCTACTGTGGAAATATCGACCCTGAAATTGGTCACTGTTTCCGATCCCGGGGTGGTTGCCATCACCACTGTAAAAATCTTGTTACCGCCTGGAGGAATCTCCTCTGCCTGGCTTGGTGCATCGAAATCCATGAAAAGTCCGAAAAAGCCGTCTGAACCTGACGGAGTCCAACCGGACAGGTCCAGCCTGGCCCAGTTTTCACTGGTCGTGTCAATGCTCCAACCGGTTTTGACATCAGGAGATATGGACACGTGGTTCACGTTGTATCCTCCGTTGTTATACACTGTAAATGCAATAACCTGGTCGGTTCCGCCCGTGTAAACGCTCGACGGGTCCGCTTCTGCAACATACTCTGCAATTACGCCATAACCGGAGGTGGCAGTGTTCGTGGTCATGGTCCCTGATTCGGCTGTTGCCTGCCCCTGAAAAGCAAAATCCTGGCCAAGCGATCCTGTAACCTGGTAAGTCCAGGAAACAGACTCGCTCTGTCCCGGAGAAAGGCTGGCTATTGACGCAGGTACAGGCCCTGACACCAGTGTGCATACTGCAGAGCCCAGGCCCACGTCCACGTCAGCCGGAGGCTGGATATCCCTTACGATTGTTTGCCCGTTGTTCTTCACAACCATAGTGGCCTCGACATTCTCACCACTGACCACGGCTTCCGGATAAAGCGACATTGTAGCTGTCAGGTCTCCCACGAGCACCTGGGTCGATGCCTCTGCACCCGTTACGTCAACCCCGTTTGCATCTGCCGACAAATCAACCTGGCCCGAACTCACGGCCTGGCAATTCCAGATAAAGTCGGCAATGCCACCTGACGGTATGTCCTGGCTTGCCGGGGTTGCGGAACAAGACACTACTCCTGGTGTTGATTCTTTCAAGTTTGATGGTGTCACTGTCTTGTCTGCAGTAGAGTCGTTCTTCACCGAAAGTTTTACCTCTACCTGACCTCCCACACCCAGGGTGACCGGCGTTGCCGTCATCGATGTATAAAGGCCTCTGACAAGAAACGATGGCGTAGGAGTCTGGGAAAAAGTCCCTGTCCCGCACGTACTGTCGTCGGCTGTAGAGGACCACACACTTTTCAAAGAATCTGTGGATCCTGTGGTCCACGTCAAGTGCAAAGTGAAATCAGCCGACTGGCCAGGGCTGATCTGGGCCCCTGATGCACAGTCGTTTACAGCCAATCTGACACGAATCAGGTTAAGAAAAGAAATGGGGAAAATATCTACAACACCCCATCCGGCCGGTGTATCCACGGACTGTATGGCATGTGCCCCCCTGAACCAAAGTTGAATATAGGAAATAGGATCCCCTGTACCTGTATTGACGGCCGTTACGGTCAATGGAGAAGGCTCACCCATCACAATGTAAGCATCAGGAGCAGTGGTCAGATCCCATGCATTCTGACCCCTGGCCATGCCGGAAACAAAAGCGAACGGGATCAATATCGACAAAAAGATCCTCTTACGCATGCTGTATCCTCCTGCCGGGCAAAAAGTCCGACCATGAATCGACTTCCAATATATACCATATTTTAATAAAAAATTTCAATGAATGTGCAACACCTCGGCACCTATCTAGACAAAGAAATCCCCAGGCTCTTGGCTTGGGGACAGGAGATGGGGAGACTGGAGGGTATGAGGCAAAAAGGCCGTAGCCTAGTTAAGATCGAACTCGAAAGTGCCTGCTTCTTGTCCATCCAGGAATACCAAGGCATTCCACGTTCCATTCATGTGATATGTTTGAATCGCCGTGCCTCTCACTCTCAAGAGAGAGACAGTCAGTTCAGGATCCGCCTGTACTGTAAAATCAAGCTCATAGACACTATACAGGTTGTTATCGGGAGAGTACAACTCTATCTTCTGTTGATGAGCTTCACCTATGTCGAGCCCTTTGTAACCGGCCAGGAGGTAGATTCCCCTTGTGGAATCGATTGTAAAGCCTTCCTTGCATTGGCTCAAGTCGGAACTCGAGGCCGCACATCCTGTGTACATCCCCTTCACAGCCCTGATGTTTCCAATTTCCACCTTGTCCGGCATAGTAAAATCGGATTCCCGTTGGATCGTGCCGCTAAAAGACTTGTTCGAGAGAAAGGCCTGCATCGCCGTATTGCCACTTGAACCTGCAACCTGGTCCAATCCTGTCAGCGCCCATGACCGGTTGTCATCCGGTTCTTGACCTCCGCAGCCCAGGGGCGCGACTATTAGCAAAAACATGGCTGCCAAGGACATTTTCGATGACTTTATTAATTGATTCAACATCATTGTCCGCCTCCCTTCGAGCCTGACACCACAAATAAGATGCACATGCCATGCCAAGCTTTCTCTTGGGTTATTTGCTTGATATTATTATAACATTCATAGTCCGGCGCCTTTTAGGGCAGGGTTTGCCTATACCCTGTCCGGGTTCAAAAATACGACATCAAAAAAACAAGACATTGGGGCGGGAGTGTTTTTTTCTGTATCAGGTACATATACTACTTGTATTATCACACGTATTATCAGGTCTGATTGCTATCGGCGGACTTAAAATTAGGAGAGCTTATTGTCGATCAGATTTATACAACCACACACCAAGCATGAAAGGCCATGCATCTTTTATTTTGCAATACTTTCGATACTATCGGCTACTTTTCTACAGGCTTTTGAAACAGCAAAAGCAGGTCAATACGAAGACGACCTTGCTGGAAATGCATTAAAGGAGACCTGCCTCGAAATCGAGGATTCCCCGGGTGGCAAGATTATCGAAGGGATCATACTGGTCAGGTATCCGGTTGTCGGTAAAAACGATCCATGGCCGAAGCTGTTGAACATGTTTCACGTGACGACCAGGGACAAAATAATTCGGCAAGAACTCCTGTTTCACGAAGGGGAGCGTTACGACGAATCCACGGTCAGGGAAAGCGCCAGGAACTTGAGGGCCATGCCTATGATATTTTCCATGGTGAGAATCCTCGCAGTAAAAGGATCCGCTCCTGACAGGGTCCTGGTCCTGGTTGTTACCAAGGACTTGTGGAGCATCAGATTAAACACCAATTTCAACTTTGGCGGTGGGGTGTTCAACTTCGTCTCTTTCCTTCCTACAGAGCAAAACCTGCTTGGCCTGAATCAACAACTCAGCCTGTACGCCAGGGTTGACAGAAAAGTGCTTACTTTCGGCCAGTTATACCGAGTGCCCAGGGTATTGGGCTCAAGAATAGCCATGAATGAAGCGTTTGCTTTGCGAATCAATCGCTTTGATGGCGACCTGGAAGGAGGGCTCGGCTGGCTTACTATAAGAAGGCCCCTTTTTTCATTGTCTTCCAGGTACTCGTGGGAAATCTCTTCTTACTTTGATACAGGAATCGAGAGATACTTTCAGGGCGCGACGCAAAAAGTAATAACCATCAACTACAAGGACCAATCGTACAAGTTCTATCACATGTATGATTACGAGAAGATGGCTCTGGAAACACGGCTCGGCATCTCTTTCGGCCATGTTTTCAAGACTGATTTCTATTTTGGATATAGGGCAAAGTCCAACAAATACTGTTCGTCGAGCAGCCTCGATCATGTTCCTGCACCGGTCGCAGATGCATACAAAAAGATATCAATCCCGCCCAGAGACCAGGCAGGTGAGATTTTTGCGCGCATCGCGTTTTTTGAGGCTAGATACTCAAGGCAGAGAAATATTGACACATATGGATTGACAGAAGATGTTCGCCTTGGCCCTTCACTGGTCATGGAGGCTGCCCATGCCTCTCCGGTTCTCGGCTTCGACCAGTATTCGGTCTCCTTGTCTGCCATCGGAGGATACAGGTTGCTCATTGGAAATAATATACTTTGGGTGGGGTTGTCGTATTCTGCCAGGTGGTGGCCTGACAGCGGTATGGAAGGCGCCCATTCCTTTTGGATAGACAGAAATCTCGAAGTGGAATTCGAGAATATTACGCCCATGCTGTTCGATTGGTTCAGAATCCTGTCCAGGATTCATTTTTCATCTATGGACTATAGCAGGTCTTTATCCATAATCTCGATCGGAGGAAACAACGGCCTGCGTGGTTTCCAATCAGACTTCAGAAGCGGAACAAGGGCTTTAAACATCAATATCGAGGTCCGATCAAGGCCGTTCATATTCAAAACTTTGCATTTCGGATTGGCCGCTTTTTATGATGCGGGAGATGCATGGATGCATGAGCTGGGCGATTCAATCCATTACAACCAGAGCCTCGGTATCGGAATCAGAGCCCTGTTCCCCCAATTCGATCGCGGCGTGGTGCGACTGGATTTTGGTTTTCCCCTGGGTGGCGGGTTCTCACTTGAACACATGGTAACCTTTTCCTATCTGCAGGCCTTTTGATTTTTGCCTTTTTACTGCAAGGTCATGTCATGCTATAGATATCCGGATAATGTCGACTGCAGCGCTTTTTGCAAATGCGGAGGTAGAAAAGTTGCTTCAAGACAGGGACCTGCTCAAGATCAAGTCGTTACTGGACAAGCTACGTTATGAAATACGACGATTCCACCACCACACGTGGGGATACCTTCAGCTAAACCTGCTGGGAAACAATGTCAACAGAAAGGAAATTTTCGATCATGGTTCTCACCCGGTGCTCCTCCTTCATGGATGGGTGGCAACCAGGAGGGTCATGTCATTACTGGAAAGGAGACTGCGCCGTGACGGATACTCGGTATTCAGTGTCCACCTCGGCGGACTGTTCGATACATTCAACAGTGACGGAATCCCGAGGCTGGCTGAAGTGGTTGCGGGAAAGGTTGAAAAAATCAGGCAACGCCACGATCTGGGCAGGATATCCATAATTGGGCACTCAGAAGGCGGTCTTATTGCACGGTACTATGTAAAGCGGTTGCGGGGGAACAGGAATGTCAGGACCCTGATAACTCTTGGCACGCCTCACAGGGGCACAATAATGGCATTTGCCGGCATCTTCATCCTGGGCTTCTTGTCAAGAAGCATCTGGCAATTGACGCCCCTGTCCCCGTTCATTCGGGAAATGAAGAAAGGTCCATGGCCCAAAGATGTCAAGCTTGTAACCATATTTTCCAGGGCCGACTGGATGTCGCCATACCCGAGTTGCATACTGGAAGAAAAACCCGGCGAACCGGTCAAGAATATTGAAGTGGAAAACGTGTCGCATGCCGAGCTGCTTTTCAGCAGAGCTGTGTACAATGCCGTCAAAAAAGAGCTTCCGCCTCCAAAGGAGCCTGCAGAAGCCTGGAGAGAACGAACGATTTCATCCCCTGCGCTACAGGAAACACTGAATATCGATTGAGGAGAACCACCATGAAAATGAAAAAAAAATTTGTTGCACGTGCCGTTGTTGCATTCATCCTTGCATTTATTACAGGCGCGGCATTGCCGGGCCCGGTCGAAGCCGGAAAAGGGAGGAGCAGAAATACCATCTTCCTGAATGCGATGAAGACCGAGTTGGAGAGAACAAAGAACAACCTGAAATTACCGGACGAGGGCTTTCCCCCTCCATACTTTACAGCCTACAGACTTTATGAAACCAAGCAGACAACGCTGCTTGGAAAATACGGCGCAATTTTTTCAGACCGTGATTATTGTACTCGCAGGTTCTCTGTCGAGGTACGTGTCGGTGACTATTCGTTCGACAACACAAGTGGAAGCAGCGGGATGGAGTTTACATGGCCGGGAAGTCACTACTATGCCGACACCCTTGCCCCCCTGGACGACGACTCCGGTGATGCCCTACAAAATGCTCTCTGGCTGAAGACCGACGAGAAATACAAGTCCGCACTGGTTACTTATCATAAGAAAAAAGGTAAAATAGTTTATTCAGTAAAAGACGACAAGCATGTGGACTCTTTTTCCAGAGAAAAGCCCACCACTTATTTCGGGCCGGCAAAGCATTTTCCTTTTAATAAACAAAAATGGATTCGCTTCATTCGCAAGGCTTCTTCTATTTTCAAGGATCATCCGGCGGTTTTCGACCACTCGATCAAGGTGACAGCTCAAAAAGTCTCCCGGTTCCTGGTGAATACCGAGGGAACCGAGATTGTTGATGACAATACTTTGTACGGCATCTTCATAAGCGCCTCTGCAAGGGCCGAGGACGGCATGCTCTTGAGTTCCAATGTAACCATATACAGCCGGGAATACAATAAGCTTCCCCGTGAAAAGAAACTCATGGAAAAAACATCCGGCCTGATAAGAGAACTCGAGAACTTGAGAAAGGCTCCCGTGGCCAACCCATATACCGGCCCCGCCATATTGGCGCCGGCCGCAACAGGAGTAATGTTTCACGAGGCCATTGGGCACCGGCTTGAGGGCCACAGGCAGGACGATGAAAAAGAGGGTAGGACTTTCAAGGGACAGGTGGGCAAGAAGATCCTGCCGGATTTCCTGTCCGTGTACGACAATCCGACCCTGCGCGAGTTCAACGGCAAAACTTTAAATGGTTTCTACAAATACGACGACGAGGGCGTAAACGTAAAGGCTCAAAAAGTAGTACTCGTGGACCATGGGATACTTAGGAATTTCCTGATGAGCAGAAAACCTATCGAGGGTTTCAGCCATTCCAATGGACACGGACGGGCCGCACCGGGACAAGACCCGGTTTCCAGGCAAGGGATCCTCATCATCGAGGCACACAAGAGTGTTCCTTACTCCAAACTCGAAAAAATGTTGATCAAAGAAGCCGAGCGACAGGGGAAGCCCTATGGATTGCTGCTCAAAGACATTGCCGGAGGCTCGACCAACACATCTTCTTATGGTTTCCAGGCATTCAAGGGGAGGCCAAGGCTGGTTTATAGAATCTGGGTAAAAGACGGCCACAAGGAACTTGTCCGGGGCGTAGAGATGGTCGGAACTCCGCTGTCCAGCCTAAACAAGATAATGGCTGCATCCAATGAAAGAAAAGTGTTCAACGGGTATTGCGGGGCCGAGTCCGGCTTCATTCCCGTTTCAACCATTGCCCCCGCTATCTTGGTAAGCGAAATCGAGCTGCAAAGGACCGCCAGGGAAAAGGAACGCCCTCCCATCCTCCCAAGCCCGTGGCAAGGGAAATAACGTGCGACAACCATCAACCAATCGACAGGCTTTGATCAAAATGTTACTTTTATCCCATCTTGTAGGAACGGCCCGGAGGTGGTTATTTGATTACTGTCGAGCTGGAGGCCTTGCTTGGCCGGGACAGCACGGAAATAGATCGTTTCGGAAATCATAACCGAAAGTACCTCTTCCAACTCCAAAAATACGGTTTCGAGCTGGCTCAACTGGTCAGCCCTGCAGGCCTTAGCCTGGATGCGTTTCCGGATGATCCGGAATCCGAAGTAACACGCCTTGTAGCAAAAAGCGGAACCCGGGCCCCACAGTATCTCGGCGCATACTTCAGCATTCATTACCTTAAGCTCAATGCCGCCGCTGTCTCACGTTTCAGATTGGAATCGGCATGCGCCAAAGACAGGTACCGGCTTTACAGGACTATCCTGGGCGGGTACGAGCGCAAACTCTCTATCCTGGTACGCGCACTGTTCCATGCTTATGCCTCGTTCTATTCCAATGGCATCAAACTGGTCCCTTACACCGTGCTCAACGTAGGTTCCCTAACAGACCACGAGGATATAGATGTTGCCCTGGTAGCTGATGCGCCGAAGAAAGCAACGGACCTGGACATGGTCGTCAGCAACCTGTCCCAGGAATTCTTTCGCAGGATCATGCCTCTTCATTTCTACCTTGCGGAACAGTTCGAGGAACGTAGATACTGGGGCAGTCTCGCCGATTACACAAAGGTACTGGATATTCATTTGAAGGATTTCGTCGTGGTCGGCCAGTTGCTTACCGCAACCAGACTTGCCGGTTCACAAAGACTATACAAAATCATCATCGATGAAGTTCACCGTAGATATCTGTCCCCGGAAGACAATACGCAGTACAGAGAAGGATTCTTGAGAGGCACCCTTGGAGAACTGGATGTGCTTTTGGGCCAACGGGACCTGACAGAGGACTCCTTTAATCCAAAAAGGGAAATATACAGACTAATAAAGCTTCTGGTAGCAGCGGTAAGAACAATTTTCCACCTTAGGCAACCCGGCATCATCGTAAACCTAAAATCTCTTATAGAACTGGATCCGGCCCATGCAGTCGAGTACCGTAACTTAAGACGTGCTTTCTCGTTCAACGAGAGCTTCAGGTACCTATACAATCTGCTGGTCATACCTACAGATGAAATACAAATGGAGAACGAGAACGTGCCCGAAGCCCTTTCCGAAATCGGAATGCTGATGGGTTTCGGCAAGGATCCAAGGGGACCTCTCCAAGCCCTGGTGCTTACTTATGCCGAGCACCTGGCAAAAAGCCTGGGAGCGGGGCTTGTCCTTTCACACCTACTAAGGGATCACCTGAAGGAAATAAGCATATTCAGACGCCTGTTAGCCGATGGCTTGACGCCGCCCGGGCCAGGAGGAAAAAAAAGAGATGCAGCCCTCAACCTCCTGGAAGATGTTAAGCGCACAGAGAAAAAGATCTTTTGGGAAGAAATACCGGAGGTAATACAGGAAAATCCCCAAACACTGGCCAGATTCGTGGACGACCTCGCAAGATTGCCCCGGATAGATCAGATAGAAGCAGTGAGGAGCTATGTTCTCCTCATGACATCCGACCTGAAAAGCCTCGTGGAATTACTGATATTCTTATCCAACCTGCCAGTGCCGGCAGGTAAGAAAAAAAGGGCCGGAATAGCCGATCTCTTCCTGGAGGCCTTCTTGGAATGCCTGAACAGTTTTCCTCACAAGGTAAAGGATTACGGGCGACTGGTTGTTTCCGATCCAGAACTCCTGGCCAGATTTGTAAGAGCCTATTCTCCTGATATAATTGATAGAATTTCATCAATTTTAGCATCCCAGGGTGAGTCCTGGAAAGTGGAGAGACAGATTCTATGGCACAGGACACTCCTGGTCACCGAACACGGTAAAAGCAGGCATCTCGGCAGACTACTCGACAGGGTTTTGGGCCAACGGCCTGAAGTCAAACGCCTTCTCGGCGAACCCACCAGGCTCAAGGTCTTAGCTGAAGAGGTGAGACGGGAAGCCTCTTTGGAGCAGGAATTCGGACGAAAACGTAAGCTTCTGGGAGAATCTTTCGACATCGAGATGTTACGCCTTGCCCTTGGAACTCTGCTGCTCGCAGAGAATCCTGACTGGTATAAAGACTACATGGCTGTTGTTGACGATTATGTAAATGATGTCTTGAAGACGTGCATGCTCGAGGTCTGGGAAAAGCAAATGGCTTTCACCAGAATCAGTTTTCCTGCAGGGCTTTCTATCTATGCTACCGGCGGCAATGCACGGGGAGAGGGGCTGGCTGATGACTACGATTTTATAGCATTGTTGGACGACAGGGCTGCAGGAGAACGATCCTTTTATAATAAAACGGTTGCCAAGTTCGTGACCGCCATTGGCAGGCATGGGCTTTTGGCACACAACCGTTTTGCAGAACACGTAAACAGCTACGTAATGACCATAGGTGAACTCAGGCAACATCTCGACGCCGATACATCGGAAGGATTCATCGACCAGTCGGAACTGGTTGATGCCAGGCTGGTGGTGGGTGATCCCTGGCTTAACGGCAGGTTGAAGAGGGAGATCTTGAGAGATCGCATTTACCTCAAGGCCAATGAATTTCTATCGGCCATGGTCAAGGAACTGAAAGATCAGGATTCTTTCTTCAGGGTTCAAAAGCCGGGCGATACGATCGATGTAAAACAAGGGCCCGGCGGTTTGCGAACGATCAACCTTGTTTTACTCATGGCCAAGGCCAAATTCGGGTTGTACGAACCGATAACTCCACTGGCTCTGGAAAAGCTCAGGGCAGCGGCTCCAAACCTCGACAAAGAAATATATGCCCTTGAAAGAGCCAGGCGCTTTATCAAGCGTGTCCGCGATGTCTACAGGCTGACCGTGGCATACTCAGATGCAGTAAGGCCCGAACACATGGACGAACTTGTTCCCTTTGTGTATGGCGCTGTCTCGAACATGTCCGGGAGAGACCTGGCCAGGGACCTGGCCGAACACATGGCGACCAGCCGGGATGCAGTCTGGAGAATGGCTGAACAACTTACACACGGTTCACTATAGACTTGACATACCCCTCAATATAGATATAATTAAACCTAAAATGAGTATAAATTATACTACAATTAAGCTGATTTTATTAATTATAGGGAGTTCCTTGTGGTCATGCGGAGGCTCAAGGCAGATTCTTCTGGAAAAGGAACTCGAAGACCTCCAGAACCAGTTGACACAAGTTCAACGCGAACAGGCAAAGATCAGGGAAAAAACCGAGGAACTTGGACATTGGATGTTCTTGATCCAAGACAGGGTCGACAGCAACAAGGTTTCCTTGAGCAGGACGAAAAGACCTAAACTGCCCAAACTTAAAGTTGTAAAACTAAGGCCGGATACAACTGCGACACAGGTAACCAAAACACCGGCATCAACCCCGATTGTTAATATTCCAGCTCAGGAAAAGACGGATTTCCCCCCCAACCAAGGTAATTCGTCCCCGGAATCAACGGCGACGTCCTACCGGAATTTAAAAAATACGGTTCCCGTGGATATCAACAATGAGTCGCTTACATCCCCGGGGAAAAATGCAGTCGAGAAATATCAGCAGGCTCTGAGTCTCTTCAGAAAGGGAGAAATAAACCAGGCCATATTGGCATTCTCCCGGTTCTTTGAAAAATTCAAGAATAGCGATTTGGCCGACAATGCTCTTTACTGGACAGGCGAGGCCTATTATGATCAAAAAGAATATGCGTTGGCGCTTGAAGAGTTCAGGAGAGTGATCGAGGATTATCCGCAGGGCAACAAGGTTCCGGACGCCTTGCTCAAAAGTGCTCTTTGTATGATTGAACTGAAAAAAGTGGTCTTGGCCAGGAACGCTCTTTATCAGCTTGTGGATCTCTATCCTGCGAGCGATGCTGCCAAGACCGCCCAGGTAATTCTAGGAAAGCTCGGAAACAGCCGGGCCCACGGTGGAGGAAGCCATGTTCCGCTTGAACAGTAAGAAAGTAATCCTGGCAGTAATGATCTTTTACCCATTGCTTGCTGTCGGACAGGATGACTCGAACGACAACCAAGCCCCTGCATTGGAGGAGGATACAAAAACAGAGAAAACAGGAGCTCCAATACCGGGAGCGGGGGTACCCGAGGTCTATACAGTGGAGAAGGGAGACACACTGTGGGACCTGTGCCAAAAATTCCTCAACAATCCGTGGTACTGGCCCAAGGTCTGGTCCTACAACCCAAGGATAACCAACCCGCATTGGATATACCCGGGAGATGAGGTCTATTTCTATCCACAGGAAGGCCAACGCCCGGCTCCCTTACAAGGCCCCGAACCCCTGGAGCCCCTGGAGGTATCCGGTCCCGAGCTTCCAAGTGTATCTGTCGCTCCGCCTGATCAACCCATTCTACTCGACGAATCAGGCAAGCCGGTGATCGAGGTTTCGGGTCCCTACCAGATTGGTTCACCCGGCTTTGTCGAACGCAGGGATTTCTTTACTATTGCGAGGGGAGAAGAGTTTATTTCCAGGGATCTCGTCCAAGGAGCAGGGGTGCTTTCCTGGTCCAATTCAGAGCACGAGATGCTGGCAACCAGGGACGAGGCTTATATCAGGTTCAAGGACTTGAGCCGCGTATCTGTCGGCGACAAGTTCCAGATATTCCGTCCCCAGAGGGAAATCACGCATCCATTCACCGGTGAAGAGTTGGGTTATATCATCAAGATTCTGGGCCAAGCCCAGGTAATCGCCTTGAACGAGCAATGGGCAACCATCAAGATCATGGTGACCTATGATCCCATTGAAAGGGGGGACTTGCTTCGGCCTTGGAAGAACATTGACCACAAGATAAAACTGACAAAAAACAGGGCGGATATCATGGATGGCTGCATAGTCGATGTTTTCAGGGACCTGGAGGTGGCAGGAGAACATCAACAGGTCTTCCTGGACAAAGGAACCGATAATGGTGTGCGCGAGGGCAACCAGTTTGCAGTGGTTCGCAGGGGTGATGGGCTGGAAGACGTGGATGCGGACGACCTGGAGACCCTGCCCGACGAGATAGTGGGAGAGTTGGTTGTCATCGAGACTTTTCCAAAAACTGCCACTGCCATGGTAACGAGAAGCCTGCGAGCCTTGGAAAAAGGCGACCGCGTGGTAATGAGGGCGGCACAGTAAAAAAA
>JAADFL010000056.1 GCA_013152945.1 Deltaproteobacteria bacterium
GAGCCCTGGATGTTCCTTACGGTAACGAGCATTCTTTCCGGGCCTATTATTCTGAAGTTCACGTCCGCCCTGAACGACGGCGATAAAAGCAACTCTCCCGCCTTGGACGCCTCCTTCAATTGCAGGCCGTGTATTTCATCCCCAAAGGTTCCGTGGATCACAGCTATTCCCCCGTCCACGAGGTAATCACCCACCTGCCCCTCGCCTCCTCCCCTGTACCTTGCAAAATCGTACCTCTGCGAGGTTACAATATCCTTTATCGAAGAATCCCGGACAGGTTGCATCCTCGAGGTCATGGCCCTGAACCCCGAACCGTCCTGTGCCACGAATCCCCCGGGCGGCAAGCTCACGGTCTGTCCGAATGCATCCAGGGTCCAGTCATGGTCCTGGTTGTCATCCCAGGAAATCTGAGCGCTAAACGCAGTGGAGTCACAAAAGTTATTCGCCTTCTGGTCAATCCGTAATGAAATCGTTTCACCTTTCTTGCACGAAATGTCCAGGACAGCCTTGTCGCAAGGGGATGCCCGGTCACCGGGAAGATCACATCTCCAGGCAGTGGAGCCCTGGTGAAGCACGGTTGCTGTCACCCCGTCGCCGCAGCTTAAATCCATGTCCTGTGCCCAGGCCTCCACATGGTACACGGTATCGGCCGGCACTGTGAAAGACCTTATTACCGCACCACCGTCAGGGTGCCCCCCGAATTCACCAAGGAAGCTGTACTTGTTCTTTCCCTGCCACCTCCTGTTCTCCGGGTCCCAGGCAAGCTCCACGAGCCCTGCGCCCAAATCCTCGTAGTAACGCCAGCCTCGGCCTCCCTGCTCGTACGAGAAGTCGCCGTTCGAACTCGTAAGACCTGTTGAAAAATCCCTGTTCAAATAAACCTTCAGTCCGTTGTCGTAAGTGATCTCGAGCCTCGCATGTTCAAGATCCAACCTGGATCGCAGGGCCTGCTCCAGATCGACAAAATTGCTCCCGTCGAAATACTTCACACTCACCAGGCCTGCCTCGCTGTATTTCTCCTGCAAGGCCTGCATGAGCCAGTACTCGGGTGCGTGGAAGTCCGGCCAATCCCGGACTCCGTTCACTCCATCGCCCATGAACCCTGCATGGCCGAAGGCTATCTCCGTGGCCCTGTAGTGGTCCATGTCCACGTCGTCCGTCGATACGGGTTGCTGGCCCGAGGCAACGAAGAAACGCGCGTAGTAACCCATGCCGTGGTTGAACATGAGGGGACGCACGCTCAACAGCTCGTAGTCCGGGGCAACCAGTGACCAAGCCCTCTTTTCGACCTGTCTCTCAACTGCATCCACGTGGCCGGCAAAGTACGAGTCGAACCTCCCGGTGCCTTCGCCTCCTTCTCCGAACAGGGGTCCCTTGTACACGGACCTGATATAGTCGAAAAGATCCACGGTGTGCATGAAGGAAAATGCCATTGTCGGCTCCACCTGCCGCGCAGCGTTGTAGTCGATGGCCCTCGACGGGGTCCAGCCCGTAGTGACATCCAGGTACGCCGCATTGGGGCCGTAGGCCGATGCTATGGATGGGCTCTCCATTTCGCTGAAATCCCTCATGCGGTCCGCGGCAATGATGAAAGCCTGTTGGTGAGTACTCGGCTGGTACCACCCGGGTTTCCTGTTCCCCGAAGGGTCCAGGGCTATGGCTGTCTCGTCCCACAGGGGACTCGGGTAATCCGGCGGATTGTCCGGGTACATGTCAGTGTAGTTTTCATGCAAGGCTATGAGCATGCCCGCATCCCTTGCAGCTTTTACGAAATCCTTCATCTCCTGCCCGGTCCCCAGGGACGGGTTCGCGGGGTAGTGATCGGGCAGTCCCTGATCATATCCCCACCGCTGCCATACGTGGAATATCACTGCAAGGCTCTTCATGCCGTACTCTACGTACCGTTCCACCATGTGCCTGGCATCCACGAACGCCGTGTCGCCCTGGCCGGGATGGCCGCCGCCGGCCCACAGCAGCGAGTATGCACTCTTGCCCTTCCACTTGTTGTCGCCGCTATCGAACGTCATTGGGGTGCATTTCCCGGACACGCACTCGAGATACTCAAATCCCTTGTATCCCTGCGTGCCGGAGAAGTCGTCCCTGGAGTCGAAGGTCTGGCCGGCCATGTTTATCCTGGCCCGCATTGCAGTTGCATCGCATGCATTGTCACCGGCCCTGTCTATCTCGAAATGCAGATTATCGCCTGCATCCAGGTCTGCACTGCCCTGCCAGGTCTTGGTCTCTGTCTGCCCGTTCGCCACTGACAGCAGGGCGAGGATAGATGAATCGTGTCTCACGTCTATTCGCACACCGTCACCGCAATCCGCGTTCTGGTCTGCATATTCCACCCTGATGTCGGCATGCCCGCCAGATTGCGGAGTCCAGCGAACCGCAACGCCCTCGTCGCCCCCGAACCTGCGGTGCATACCCCATACGTCCAACACCACCCTGCCGGACAGGTCCCGTCTGTATGCTGACACACCTGTATCGACACGCGGAAGCACGTCCCAAAGATCCGGACTCACTGTTACATACGCCGTGTCGTTCAACTGTTGCACCCGGCCGTTTGTATCCGGAATGTACAGGGTCCTTGCATGACTGTACAGGCCCGTGCCTTTCGAGATCCCAACCGCCCTCATTACCTCCGAAGAACTGCTCGTGGTTGGGTCCAGGAAGGCGGTCATGACCAGCCCGGAATTGAGCAGTGCAACCGGTTCCGGCAAGTACGGAAGATCCACTACCCGCGCTCCGGCTGTTTCAGGTGCATGGCCGAGAGAGATACCGGCGTACCCGCCTGCTCCATATCGGGAGCCGGATGAGAAGCTGATCTTCAGGGACATCCCCTGTAGCGAGAGCCTGAAAGTCTTGTTCAACACATGCGAGCCAAGTTTCTCTGAAAAGCCCAAAACCAGGCCGCCTGCCTCTATTGCTTTTTTAACCATTACCGGGTTGGTAATTTCAGCCCCCTGTCCGGGCTCCAGGATGTTGCCTGACGAATCCCTGTACCTCGTCCCGGCCTTTGACAGGACTATGGTCTCGGGGCCCCGGTCCACGGAGCAGGATACCTCCAGCAGCCCATGGGCGACATCGCCGGAGCCCGGGCTCACGAAGAACGACACGTCGTGTTTGCATTTTGACCGGAGTACATATCTTGACCTGCCTGCATCATAGGACACGCTGGTCGTGCATTGCCCGGACACGGCCCTGGGTACCACAGCGGCAAAGGCAGACAGGACCGGGACAGCCGATGCGATCCCGATCACCACGCACACGGCAGCCGGGAATAAACTCCTTGCCGTTCTCATACTGCACCTCTCGTTTCTTGACGACACGCTTACCTTATCCGTTAATAGCTACTACCGGTAATAACCTCTATTATATGCTTGTAACAATATATTCCAAGTCAAGCCGGCAAGGCTGTTGACCCCTGGGCCGCACTATTCCCGGCTGTGCCATAAATCGATCCACAAAGCTGCAGCCACCTTGGGCTTCTTCGGAAAACCTGACACGGCTTCTGTAGTCCTGGAAGTTCATAGGGCGATTTTCCGCTGAAAAGAAATTGCCGCGCAGTGGCCAAGATCAGCCTCTAACAGTATTCCTGCCTGCCTCCTTGGCCTCGAACATCTTTTCAGCGGCCCGCCTTAGTAAATCTTCTGCGTCAGAGTCATCAGGACCGAGCGTGACCACGCCGAGGCTCACGGTAACCGGTATCTCCAAGCCTTGAAATTCGAACATTTCCAGTTCAATAATGGAACGAATCTTTTCCGCGAACTTCATGGCCGCCCGTTTCCCTGTCTCGGGCAACAACACGGTAAATTCTCCCCCTTGTTGCCTGGCCAGCAGGTCCTCCCTCCTGATCCTGGGAAGCATGGATTGCGCAAGCTGCCTCAATACTGCATCGCCTCCAAGTTGTCCGAACTCGTCGTTGATTACGTGCAGTTGATCCACATCGAAATTCACTACCGACAAGTCCCTTTCGTAACGCCTGGATCTGCTGATCTCTTTAGAAAGCTGTTCCAGCAGGTATCTCCTGTTATACGCCCCGGTCAAACCATCCGTAACAGTAAGTCTGTATATTTCCTCCCTGAAAGAATTTTCCAGGTTGCCGCTCACCAGGAACTTGAAGATAATTCTACCGACCTGGATCCTATCTCCGTGCCTTAGCCTGTACTCATCAATCGCCCTGTCATTTACATAGGTGCCGTTTGTGCTGCCCAAGTCCCTGATGAGCACCTGTTTATCTCTGACCAAGACCTTTGCATGATTCCTAGACACGCTCTCGATTCCCAACTGGATATCGCAGGTCGAGGAACGACCGATCACAAGACTGGCCCTGTCTATGATGTACCTCTTGCCCACCTCCGGGCCATATACCATCAGCAGACATGCCTTTCTGGATCTTTGTCTTTCCTGGATTTTGCTTATCAGGGTAACGACAGTCTTTCCCTGCCTCTTGGCCCTGCCGGTATTTTTTTCGTTATCACCAGCCATTAATTCTTCGCCTCTGAAAACCTGTGCATACCGTTTCATTCTATACAGGACGCGCACCAAGGCAAAGAAAAAACGACATGATATCAAAATCAATATTCAATTAATGGAATAATAACTTTCATCAATGATATCTATCCGGGGAACTAATCAAGAATTATTTTGGAAGAACCAGGGAAGGAAATTGCTGAAATCAGGCCGCCGTACAGGACGACCGACGACCGATCAGCCCCTGCGCTTCGTGGCTATTGCGAACAGACCCAGGAACAATGCCCAACCGAATATTCCGGGATATGATGCGCCGGTTGCGCTGCAGTTGCTGGTCAGGCTGCATCCGCCGCCGCCCTGTCCGCCGAGAACCAGTACGGAGAATGCCTTTATGTCTTTCACAAGACTGTCCATGTTGGTATCATTGAACTCGAAGAGCTGATCCACGCCCATATCGCCATTTGTTTCCCATGCCTCTACGCTCACCGTAGGCTTGTCTCCGATATCCGCAAAGCCGTTCGGAACCGCCGGCAAGTTGAAGCTTGGATTGCCCTTAGGCACGTAAACCTGCCACTGGACATTGTCTGCCATCAGGGTCATCCGGTACATACTTGCACCATCCACCTGTTTACCCGAGAAGGTCCTGGAACCTGCGTCGAAGGTGGCATTTTCCACCCAACCCAGGAAATTGGACACATCGAGCTTGGCATCGGCCGGAAGCTTGTCCATGATGTCGAGGCGTCCGGAAATCGGAATGTCGGCGCCGCTGCTGAAGTCGAGTTTTGTAACCAGGGTCGCTACTACGTAAGGCGATCCTTCGATTCCGCCATGCTCGGGCGAAAGCTTGATGGTGATCTTTCCGTCACTTTTCTCTCCGACCATTTGATCAGGAGTGTCATCGTCGCTCCGCTTGTCGGTTCCGGCTCCGAGTCCAAGTATTACAAGCCCTTCAGGTGGTAGCGCACCGGCCAACACGACTGCAGCCTCCATCGGCGAATCATTGTAAGACGGCAATTTGGGTATGGAAAGCTCAAGATCCTGGCGCATCGGCGTATCGAGTACCAGGGGACCCACGGTCGGGAAATTATCGAAGTCGGCAATCATGTCATCGGTCTTGCCGTTTCCATTGAGATCGTTCACATCAGCTACCTTGGGAATGGCCTTGACATCGAGCCCGGTAAGAATGCCGTGCTGGAACTTGTAGATGTACGGCATCAACTTTGGAAGGTTCTCGCCGATCACGGCACCGTAGTCGCACTGGTTCGAGCACTTGTCGATGATAGGTGAAACAATGTCGAGGAGATCCTGCAACGGCAGATAACCGCCGAAGCCCCAAAGCACGCGGGAACCGTCTTCACCCTCTACCTCGAAACCTTTCTTGAATGTATTGCCGCTGAACCCGATGTGCAGGCCGGAAGGCAACGGGACATTGTCATTGTAGATGGCGCCGAGGTCGATATGGGTCTGGATCATCTCGCCGATGAGACTTGTGAAATCGAGGTTGGTCAAGTCGCCTGCGATGGAGAGCCCGGCCATGCCTATTTCTATTTCACTCTTTGTTATAAACTTCGAAAAATCGAAATCTCCCTTTACGCCGCCGGCCTTGTTCGGGTCGGGGAAGGGCTTGGTGTAGAATACCAGGTCATTTTTGGTGACATTCATTGCCGTGAGGTACGGGTACCCTTGCTTGAATACACTTACCGTTGATGCATTGAGACCGGTAAACAATGCCGCACCTGTTGCATCGGTTACTTGTTCCTGGTCGTCGGCCTTTACCGTGGCCCCTTCGATTGGAGCGCCTGTAGCACTGTCGAAAAGCAGTACCCGCGTATCGGCTGATGCAACCGCACTGTAATTAGTGAGCACTACCGCATCACTTGCAACCGTGTCGTTGCAGGCCAGCTTTGCCACGATGTCGGTGGTGCCTGACTTGTTTCCACCTGTGGCGACTCCTGTTTCCTCGTCTATGCTTGCAACATCCGTATCACTCGAACTCCACTTGAAGAGGAAGCCGGGAAGTACCGCCCCGTTCTTGTTCAACGCCTGGGCGCTGAAGGCTTTGGTCTTGCCCTCTGTAACCGCGCCTGCGGCGGTCGTGATGCGAACCGCCGTTACCACGTTGCACTGGGGTGCGTCCACGCACTTACCACCTGAACAAATCTGGCCCCCGGGGCACTCATCGTTGCCCCCGCAAAGCGCTATCTGGCAAACGCCGTTCCTGCACTCGTAGTCACTGCCAAGGTCCTTGCAATCAGTATTGCCGGAACATGTTACGATCTTCTGGCAACAACCTTCCTCACACCACCAGCCGGGATCGCAGTCATCGTCCACGCCACAGGCCAAGCGGTTCGGGTCGCTCGGACAAACATCGCCCGTATCCGTATCCGTGTCAGTGTCCGT
>JAADFL010000057.1 GCA_013152945.1 Deltaproteobacteria bacterium
CCATTTCATGCATCGTCGACAAGGCCCTGTTACCCCTTTGACGATAAAAGCACCCTTGCCTGGGTAATCGAAGAGAGCTGTTTTGCACATGGAAGGAGTTCGAAAGTCAGGAACCAGGGCCAGGCAGTAACGGCCGGCACGCGGGTTTTACGCTAGTCCAAAAGGCCGACATGGTGGAGGAGATGACAGTGTCCCTGCCGATCTCGTTCGACTTCTGAAAAAACCACAAACTTTGATTTTTCCTTGACATGAAGTCTGAATATCCCTATTTTCATTTGCTCCCAGTTCCCGCTGACTTGGACTGGAAAGGACGGCAAAGGACGGTAACCGAGATGAAGACCTATCAGGCTAGAAAAGGAGAGATCGAGAGACCATGGTTCGTGGTTGATCTCGATGGCAAGGTGTTGGGAAGAGCAGCTTCCAAGATAGCCATGGCTCTCCGGGGAAAAGACAGGCCCATATTTACTCCTCACGTGGATACAGGGGCTTTTGTAGTATGTATCAATGCAGCCAAGGTAAAGCTGACCGGCAACAAGTTGGACAAGAAAAGTTATTATCACTACACTGGATACCCCGGAGGCATAAAAGAAGAAACAGCCGGTGAATTGCTTGCAAAGAAACCGGAAGAAATCATCAGGCGGGCTGTAAGAGGTATGTTGCCCCGTAATAGACTGGGGAGGCAACTCTTGAACAAGCTCAAGGTATATGCCGGGCCCGAACATCCTCATCAGGCCCAACAACCAAAACCCCTGGATTTCTAGGAGGAGTCCATTATGTCCGACATGGTTCGAACCTATGCAACAGGTCGTAGAAAGCGTGCAGTGGCCAGAATCTGGCTCTGGCCGGGTGATGGGAAAATCACCGTGAACAACAAGCCGATAGATGACTACTTTCCCAGGGAAACGAGCAGGATGATCGCCCAGCAGCCGCTCGAGATCACAGATCGAAAGGGAAAGTACGATGCAATAGTGAACGTGCATGGAGGAGGACTTTCCGGCCAGGCCGGAGCGCTTCGCCATGGACTGTCACGGGCCCTTGCCTTGGCGGAAACCGAATTGAGGCCCTTACTGAAGAAAGCCGGATTCCTTACAAGGGACCCGAGAATGGTGGAACGAAAGAAATACGGCCAACGCGGCGCCAGGGCAAGATTCCAGTTCTCGAAGCGATAGAAAGCTTTCCATTTTTTCTTCCAATTGTTGATTCGAGAGATTTGATTATTCAGGTTGTGACAGAATCGTATAATCTGTCAAGGGCCGGTCAAACCCCTTTTTCCAGGGCCCGCTTCCTTGCCTTCAACTCTTCGTTCAATGGATCGAATGAAAGAGCTATCTTGTAACCATTGATAGCCCCAGCCATGTCACCCTTGGCAACAGCCTGCTCTGCCATCTCTGCGAATCTGCGGGCTTTATCCACACGGTCGGGAAACTGTTTCAAATATATTTCCCTGTACCTGGCTTTGTGCTCTCCAAGCACCCGGGCCTCGGCTTCGTCTTCGGGGTCCCTTTCAACACCAATCGAAAGATCGTATTCCACCCTTTTCTCTGGATTGGTCAGCATTTCGAATACCTTGCCGATCCGGGCAAATACTGTATTTGCGAGTTCCCTTGTCTCTTTTGGCGTATCCCTTGGTGCAAGATCCGGATGATATGACTTTGCCAAACCAGTGTATGCGTCCTTTATTTCCTGTCGCATTGCTGTCGGCTTGACCTTGAACAAATCGTAGTATTTCCTTTGGTCCAATAATCTCTCCGCACGATCCAGCATGCTCCGGTAATCTTTTATTTTCTGACCTGCATTTGAATCCGGCCTTTCGTACGGAGCGGTAATCCCGGATCGTGCCGGTCCGGCAGGTCGGGCCGAAGATTTTCCAGGCTTGATTTTATTGGGCGCCGGTCCGGCTATTGGAACGGTATTGCCTGTACGGGCGATACCATGGACAGGAGAACCACGATCACGTTTACTTGAAGCCATGTCGTTGTCGGGTCTGATCCTGCCGGACAAGAGATCTTTGATGAACTGCTCTATTGCCGCCTGCTTGGGCTTGGTCAAGTCCGTGAACTTGATACCCATACCCGGGGTGCGCTTTTTCTTGATTGCTTCAGGCGTGTCGACGCTATGAGCTACTTCTCCTTTTATTTCGAAAGGCCGCACTGCACCCGGTGGCATGAGTCTTATCAGGACCTTTGTCCCCTTGGGCAATGGAGTAGTCGTCGCCAGGAAAATTCCACCCTTGCTGATATTCCTGGCATACACATCCTGGAACTCTTTGACATCGCCGAAGCCAAGCTTAATCTTTATTCTGGCCTTGATTCTGGGGTAAGCGCGCCTTTTGTCCATGCGCGCATCCTAGGGATTCAGACCAGCGCTTGTCAACAGCGCTGGTAATATCATTATAAAGACAAGCGTTTTAAAAATCCCGGTCTTGACCGTTTTATATGATTGTTGATATCCGGATTACATGACGTGGAGCAGAAAACAGCATGTCAAGAATGACCTGATTTATATTGGGGCGAGGCTTTGCCTTGGATGCATCTCGTCCCTTTCAAACGATGGAGCAACAGACCTTGGAGCAGCCCTTGGCAGGCTTGGATTTCACCTTGCCCGAAAAGATGCAAAAATAGCCTTGTCCAACATTGAAAAGGCCATGGGCCGGGATATTGGCCCCGGCGAAATAAGACAAATTGCAATAGGGTGCTTCGAGCACCTTGGTACGTGTGCCGGTGAACTCGCATCCGTGCTTTCCGGAAAACTCGATCCCATAAAGCAAGTGCAAATCGATGACGAGGACAAGAAAAACCTGGAAAGAGCACTGTCCCTGGGCAGGGGGGTGGTTGCCGTTACCGCCCATCTTGGAAACTGGGAGCTTCTGGCCATGGCGCTTGCTGAAATGGGATTTCCAATCAATACTGTTGCAAGAAGGAGTTATGATAAGAGGTTCGGGGAGATGATCAACAGGTTTCGCGAATCCCATGGTGTTCATTGCCTGTACAGAGGGGATCCATCTCTTGTGGAAAATGCGACCGCAAAGCTTGGCAAAAACGAGGTCCTCGGCTTGTTGATAGATCAAGATACCAAAGTTCCCGGAGTATTCGTGGAATTTTTCGGTAGGCCGGCATACACGCCTACCGGCGCTGCCGTGCTTGCCAAAAAGAGCAACTGTCCCCTTCTCACGATATTTACCCACAGGACCAAAACCGGCATACATAAGATAGAGATAATGAGGCCTATCGACAAGTCACGGGCAAAAGACTGGAAACAGGCCGTGCTGGAAGATACGCAGGCCCTGACCAGGCGTATAGAAATACAAATCAAGAGGCATCCAAGCCAATGGGTATGGATGCACAAGAGGTGGAACACCAGGCCCGGGAGCACCGGGTCCGGGAATACAATATCCGGGAATACAATATCCAAGTAATTTCCTGTAATCTTTATTTATTGCTCAATCGGCCATCTCCTAGGCCTGCTTTTACCAACTGCAACTTTCGTACCGGATTGGTCGGTTGGTGTTGCACTTGCTGTCGATGCAATGATACTATCTTTTACGCAAACCCTGGAAGAAAACAAATGGGTTTGTTGGAGGTACCGGCGGTGAGAGTGCTAAATGCAACAGCAATGCTTTTTTTCTCAAGCTTATTCTGCATTGCACCTGCATGTGGCGGAACTCATCTTTCTAATGAAAGAGCTTGCAAGGACTTGTATGGCACGGAAGATAGCGCCGGGCTCTATGCCAGGGGGGTCGTGCTTACAAGTTACAACAAAGGTAAAAAGGTACTGACAATACATGCCGCACGAGCCGCTTTTTCAGGTGGAGATACCTTGTTCGAGAAAGCGGATGCAATACTTTTCGTAACAAACAGCCATGGTGACTACACAGTAATACGAGCCAAGGCATCCAGGGTCAAGACATCAAGGCACATGCAACTTGTACACATGCTGGGAAGGGTTGCACTCGAGGGTAAATCACTGCACATCGCCACCCGGGACCTCATGTTGAACAGGAAGACCAACAGAGCTTTTTCCAACGAAACGGCTTTATTGTCTGGCAAGGGATTCAAGGCCATCGGCCACGGTCTGGAAATGGATCTCGAAGAAGAAAGAATAGTGCTTCTTTCAGGTGTAAAGGCTGTAATTGAACTTCCGGAAAGCAAGAGGTGACGATTGGCAAGGTTGTTTTCCCGGATTGTGAAGCGGATTGAATGAGAAAAAATGAGGAAAAACCGGGAAAGATATACAGAAAGATATATAAAGGAATATGAGGGAGTGTGAGGAAGCGTAATAATGGGCATACTGATTGGAGTCTTATGTATATTTTTTGCCCAGCCCGAAGGACTTGTGCATGACTCGAACAAAGACTTGAAAAAAGAATCGAAAAGTAATGAATCAATCAAGCTCTCTTGTGAAAAGATGGAGGTTTTCAACAAGCAGAGGCGGGCAGTGTGTACTGGCAGGGTGTTACTGGAGCATGGGAGGATGCGGATGAGATGCAATCGTCTCGATGCCTATTATGGAAAAGGTGGAAAAATCGAACATGCAGTGTGCAACGAAGATGTGAGATTCTTCCTTAAGCCATCAGGAAATAGCCGGGCCGAAACCCGCGAGGCAGGAGGCAGGAGAGCAGACTACAGGACCAATCCTGAAGAAATTCAGGTAACCGGCGCGCCATGGATGCGCCAGGGAGATAACCTTCTGAAAGGAAAAAAAATAATATATTTTCCGGGTGAAGACAGGCTGATCATCGAAAGAGCCAAGGGAAATCTGAAGGTTCACCAAGCCGGAAAGGGAGTGAAGAAGTGAACCTGCTGGAGGCCAAATCCCTTTACAAGAGATTCGGGAACCGAAGCGTTGTCCGGGGAGTGGACCTGTCCGTGAGATCAGGCGAGACAGTAGGACTGCTTGGCCCCAACGGAGCGGGCAAGACCACTTGTTTCTACATGACGGCAGGCTTTTTAAAGCCTGATCAGGGTTCGGTTCATCTCGACGGCCGGGATATCACCTCTGTACCCATGCACAAGAGAGCCATGATGGGACTCATCTATTTGCCCCAGGAGCCCTCGGTTTTCAGGAGAATGACTGTAAGACAGAATATTATCACGGCCTTGGAGCTGCGACACGTAAGCAAGACAGAGCAAAACGGCCTGGCCCGGACATTACTCAACGAGTTCGGGCTTTCAAGCCTGGCCTCTCAAAGGGCGGACACGCTTTCAGGGGGAGAACGCAGGAAAGTGGAAATTGCCAGGGCCCTGGCGACCAAACCTATATTCATCCTGCTGGACGAGCCTTTCTCCGGCTTGGATCCTTTGGCTGTCGAAGACCTGAAAGAGGTTATCGCCGGACTGAAACAAAAAGGAATGGGAATATTGCTCACCGATCACAACGTATGGGAGGCCTTGCCACTTTGTGACAGAGCGTCCATATTGAATGAGGGTGAGGTCCTGGTAAGTGGTGAGCCCGAAGAACTCGCACAGAGCCGGGAAGCCAGATCCGCTTACCTGGGCCAAAATTTCAGATTGAGGTAGATAGATGTCAATGGAACTAAAGCAGCAAATGAAATTGGCGCAACAACTTGTTATGACACCGGCTCTTCAGCAGGCCATAAAGTTGCTGCAACTGTCGAGGCTCGAGCTTGTAACGAAAATCCAGGAAGAACTTGAAGAAAATCCGGTCTTGGAAGAACAAGCAGAGCCTGTCGAAGGGGCACAGGATGCCGAGCAGTCGGAAGAACCGGCACAACCGGAGGAAACGCAGGCGACCACCCTTGAAGACAAGAATACACTGAAAGCCGATTCAGCAGAGGACCTTCGTGATGTGGACTGGGAAGCATACCTGAACAGCATCACTGAAGGTTGGTCCAGCGCGCCTTCCAACAAGGAAACTCCCGAGGATTTGCCGTCCGTTGAAGCCACGCTGTCAAGAGGGGCTACACTTTATGATCACCTGGTATGGCAGTTAAAGCTCTCACCGCTGACCGATACGGAACGCAAGCTGGGTGAGGAAATAATCGGCAACCTGGATGAAGACGGTTATTTACGAAATTCGACTACCGGGGAATTGGCTCAAAGGCTGGGCACCTCTTCTCATGCAGTCGAGAAGGTTCTGGACATAGTGCAGCACTTCGATCCGCTTGGTGTTGGAGCGAGAGATCTACGGGAATGCCTGAAGATTCAGGCAAGGGTTTTAGCCCCGAATTCTCCGGAATTACTCAAGATAATAGAAAACCATTTGCTGGAAGTCCAACGCAGGGATTTTAAAAAAATATCCAAATCGCTGGGAATATCCATTGCCGATGTAGCAGCCGCGGTAAAGGTACTTTCCGGATTCGATCCGAAACCCGGGAGAGCATACGGCGGAGAATCCCCTCATTACATAGTACCGGATGTGTATGTTCGTAAGGTCGGCGGTGAATACATAGTGGAACTCAATGAAGAAGGGCTTCCAAAGCTCAGAATCAGCGAGTTCTACAGAAGAGCCATACAGGAAAGAAAATACAGAGGCGAGACCAAGGATTATGTCCAGGAAAGGTTGCGTTCTGCGACGTGGCTCGTAAAGAGCATCTACCAACGCCAAAGAACAATCTACCGTGTCACAGAGAGTATCGTAAAAAAGCAAATAGATTTCCTGGATCACGGGGTGGGACATCTCAAACCCATGATCTTAAGAGACGTTGCTGAAGACGTAGGAGTTCATGAGTCTACTATCAGTCGTGTGACCACGAACAAGTACGTTCACACCCCCCAGGGAATGTTCGAGTTGAAATACTTTTTCAACACTGGAATCAGGCGTACGGACGGTGACGATATTGCGGCCGAAAGTGTCAAGGACAAGATTAAGCAGCTTGTTGCCGGAGAAAATCCAAAGAAACCACTATCTGACCAAAAGATAGCTGCTGAACTGGACAGGCGATGGGGAATACAGCTTGCCAGGCGGACAGTGGCGAAGTACAGAGAGGCTCTGAAACTTCCTTCGTCGGCACAACGCAGGCGGATCTATTGACAACGCAGTAGCGGAGGCTGGAGCGAGTAATGAAATTGTTGGATTACCTTCCAAAAGACTTAATAATACCATCTCTGAGGGCCAAGGACAAAAGAGGCGTTCTCGACGAACTTTCCGAGGCTTGCGCCGCGTACTCGCCGGAAATAAACAGAAACAAGCTTTTGGAGGTACTCATCGAACGGGAACAACTCGGAAGCACCGGTATCGGTGATCATGTGGCTTTGCCACATGGCAAACTTCCAAAACTCTCCAGGATGCTCGTGGCCTTTGCAAGAAGTGAAGATGGTGTGCCGTTCGAGTCAAAGGATTCCAGGCCTGCTAAACTGTTCTTCCTCCTCGTGGCCCCGGAAGATTCATCGGGCACACATCTGAAGGCATTGGCCCGAATAAGCAGAATGTGCAAAGAAAGAAACTTCTGCGAGCGCCTCGAATCCGCTGTCGGCAAAGATGAAATTTACCAGGTAATTACCTCGGAGGACAATAAGGATTGAAATCCAAGCCGCCGGTAATGACAAGAGTAACAGACCTCCTTAAAAGCGAGGAACTTCAGATCGAGGTTCTTGCAGGTACTTCGGGTTTGAATCGACAAATCACGCATTCCAGGATTCAAAAGGCAGGTCTGGCAGCAGCCGGCTTCGTATCAAGCGTAGAGAAAGACCGGGTACAGGTGCTGGGCGCGACAGAGTTGGAATACATGAAGAGCCTCGACCCTGAAAGCAGGCAGGGTGTATGCCGGGCGATCTGTTCAACCAAGGCGGCCTGCCTGATAGCATGCCGTGGAATCGATCCTCCGGACGAACTAAAGGTCGAAGCGGACAAATCGAAATTTCCCTTGTTGAAATCCCGTCTCCAGACAGGCTCCTTGATAGAGATGACCAATTCTCTCTTGATGTCCAGGCTTGCCGGTTCCAAGATTCTGCATGGTGTTCTCATTGATGTTTTCGGTGTGGGAATTCTTCTAATGGGACGAAGCGGAATCGGCAAGAGTGAAACGGCCTTGGACTTGATATTGAGAGGACACAGGCTCGTTGCTGATGATGTGGTCGAGGTCGTCAGGACGGGAGCCAGTGCAGTAGTCGGCATGGGCGCGGAACTGCTTCGACATCACATGGAAATTCGCGGTCTTGGAATAATCAATATCAAGGACTTGTTCGGTGTTTCATCGGTTAGGGATAGAAAGAGGCTCGAGTTGGTCGTGGACATGGTGGTTTGGGACGAAAAACAGGAATACGACCGACTTGGTTTGGAAGAGCATACCTATTCGATCCTGGGAGTCCCTGTACCCTACCTCGTGTTGCCTGTTGCTCCGGGACGAAATATTTCCGTAATTCTCGAGGTGGCGGCAAGAGACAGGCTGTTGAAAATAAAAGGCGTAAACGCAGCCAAAGAACTCCAAAAGAAGATACATGAAGCGATAGCCGCCGGTAGTATGGCGCATATACCGGCTGAGTCGGAGGAATGACGGCTTGATATCCACGAGGATTGTGGTCGTTACAGGCTTGTCCGGTTCAGGAAAAACCACTGCCTTGAGGGCATTGGAAGATCAGGGATACTTCTGTATCGATAACCTGCCTTCCAAGTTTCTTCGCCCCGTAGTCAAGATGGCCGAGGATTCCGGTGGAGAAATTCGTCGCGTGGCGTTCGGCGTGGATATCAGGAGCCGTGATTCCCTGGACAGCTATCCCGGAATTTTCAAGGAACTCGAAAAAGATGGAGCTGATATTTCGGTGATTTTCCTGGACTGCTCCGATGAAGTGTTGGCAAGGAGATTCAAAGAGACGAGGCGGCCCCATCCCCTGGCGGATCACAGCGGCGACATATCCATGGGGATAGCCGAAGAGAGAACTCGCTTAGAGTCGCTCAAGGATAGGGCGGACCAGGTAATAGATACAACCCGCTTGACTGTACATGACTTGTCGAGATTGATTACAGAGGCTGTGCGGGGAGAAGATTTCAAGAGACACATGGGCATAACCGTCTTGTCATTCGGCTTCAAGTTCGGGCTTCCATCAGAAGCGGATCTTGTCTTCGACGTGCGCTTCCTGCCCAACCCCTTCTTCAAAGAAGGACTCAAACGTGGAACAGGCGAGGACGCCGAGGTAAGCTCATATGCGCTTGGCAACCCAACGGGAGCCGGTTTCATTATGTGGATTGGGCGATTCATGGATTTCTTGCTGCCTTGTTATGAAATTGAAGGAAGGAGATCCCTCACCATTGCATTCGGATGCACAGGCGGGCACCACAGGTCTGTTGCGGTTGCAAAAACGATAGCCGATAATTTGAAGGATCAGGGGTTTATTGTTGCGCTGCGTCACAGAGACATCAACAAGTAGGCGGCTTATTATGAGAGGTAAGTAATCAATGATTGGTTTAGTAGTGTTCACACATGGAAGTCTTGCATCATCCCTGCTCGATACGGTTGCAGAAGTAGGCGGTCCCCTGGATGCCGCGGTTGCCCTTGAAGTGTCTTCCGGCGACGATCCCGCAACATTGGCCGGCAAATTGGCCAGGGCAATGGACATCGTGGATTCAGGTGATGGCGTCCTGGTATTCGTGGATCTGTTGGGCGGAACACCATGGAATACATCCATATCCTTCATGAATTCACGAAACATGGATGTGCTCGCAGGATTGAACCTGCCGATATTAATCAAGTGCGTCCTTGAAAGGAAAGCAAAGGACCCGCACAAGCTTGCCAGGCTGTTGCTCGAATACGGCAGGGATCACCTCGTGCAGGCATCAGAACTGTTATACCCGGCGGAGAATGACGGCTGAAATGGCGATGATACTGGTTGCAAGAGTGGATTCCAGGCTCATTCACGGACAAATCATTACATCATGGGTGCCTAAAGTCGCCGCACGTGGTTTGCTGGTTGTCGACAAACAAGCCGCCCAAGATCCGTTCGAAAAAAAAATGCTCCGGCTTGCCGCTGATTCTTTGAAGGTGGCTGTCTGTAAGCCCGAAGAGGTGATGATGGGCTTGGCTGTATTCAAAGATGAAGGTATCATTGTTCTGTTCAGAAACATCGAATCTGCATGGCACACGTACGACGCCGGCATGCGATTCGAACGCTTGATCCTGGGAAATTGCCATTTCAGTTCGGGCAAGAGCAAAATAACGGACTCGGTGTACCTCTCCGAACATGAAAAAAAAATAATCGGCAGGTTCGCCGCCCACGGGGTCGAGGTACTCTGCCAGGCCCTGCCGTGTGACGCCCCGGTAAAGATCCCAACCGGAAGTGAGCCATGAACCTCGTGCTTACAGGTATTTCGACCGCCCTCGTGGTGGGATTGGCGTCTGCGATCGTGAATGCCGATCGGAGGGAAGTGGGCCAGGTCATCTTTTCTCCTCCCGTGGTATCCGCGCCCCTGCTGGGCCTTGTTTTGGGCAATTCATTGATAGGCTTGCAAGTAGGTGCGGTATTCGGGTTGCTGTGGATCGGCAAGCAAGGCTGTGGAACCAGAAAGGCCCCCAATGATTCGCTTGCAGCAATGGCATGTGTGGGAGCATCCGTGATTTCAGGAGCGAGTGCCGCTGCTGTCGGGGCCTCCATGCTTCTCTCAGTTCCTTTGGCCCGGATAGGCGGCATGCTGGACTTGAGACGTGAAAGAAAAAATATCGACCTGGGTGAAATTGTCTATAATGCCGAAGGATCGGAATGGAATGGGATTCTTGCAAAGACTCTTGCGCGTGGCGTGTTCAGGTCTGCTGTTGAAGGCCTGATTTTTGGAACTATTGCAACATTAATGATTGGGACTATTGTATCCCTTGTTTGCAAGTTTGTTCCACCTTCGTTGAATCAAAGTTTCAAGGATATTCCGGCCCTGTTACCGGCCTGCGCTGCCGGATGTGCCCTGGCTGCCATGCCTGGAAAATCACCGGCTGTCGTATTCATTATCGCAGCCTTGTGCCTGGCATTGTATTCGTTTCTCTGGGGCTTTGTTTAGGAGCGGCAATGGATCTCGATCTCTCGAAAAAAGACTTGTCGAAAATGGCAATTCGACAGATGCTTATTCTTTCGGCTTTCAATCCCAGGGAAATGCAGGCCATAGGATTTGCTTATGCAGTCCTGCCTGCATTGAAGCGGGCATGCAGGAACAAGAATAAGGGTGAAATCGAACAAAAAAGGAAAAAGTGCCTTGATGAGGCGGTCAAGAGACATCTCGAACCCTTCAACACCCATCCATATCTCGGGGCTGCATTGGTTGGAGCTGTGTCCAGGCTCGAAATGGAAAACAGGCCCCAAGAGGCGGTCAGGCTCAAGGCATCTGCATCCGGGCCGCTCGGCGGGATCGGTGACCAGGTAATTTGGAAGGTTGTCCTTCCTGCCATAGCGCTTGTTACGGCTGCAATGGAATCCTCGGGAATATGGTGGTCATTCTTAATTTTTTTGACGGCTTTCTCTTTATCACAGCTCGGGATTCGTACTTGGCTTACTGTAAAATCCTTTGAATTCGGCAAGGATGTCATTTCCCGGCTCGCCGGGCTCGATCTGAAAAAGAAGAGATGGATCTTGGGGCTAGCGGCTGGAATTGCCGGCGGGATCATGGCATGGAATATCGATACAGGCATGGAAGATGAATCAATGGGGCACGTGACTACAATGACTCTTGCTACGGCATCGTTTGTCGCCGTTCGAGTAGGTATCTCGCCAACCCTGGTTTTTTACCTGGCATGCACTGCAATAATTGCAGTGCCCTGGCTGATTGGAAGCGGCTGATGGATTCGGGAAAAGGAAAAATAAGAAAGGATTGATAAACAGTGGACTTTGGTGACAAAAAGGCAGAGAAGATCGTCCTGGTAGTAAATGAAAAAGGGCTCCACCTGAAGCCGGCTCAAAACATTGTAAATGTGGCAAGCAAGTTCCAATCTCATATATTGTTGGGACGAGACGGCCAAATGGTGGATGCAAAGAGTACATTGGGGCTCCTGGCGCTCGGCGCTCCAAAAGGGACCAGGCTTCGAATCGAGGCGTTCGGTGAGGACGCTGCCGAGGCGATCAATGCGCTGGCCGGTCTCTTCGAACGCGCTTTCGGCGAGACAGGGGAGGAATCTTGAATGGAAAATGATCTTACGAACATCGAGCTCCGAGCGATTGGAGCTGCAAGGGGGATAATATTCGGTAATGCATATCTTCTGGACAGAAATCGTATGGATGTCCGGAAATTCTGTTTACTGAACAATGCTATTGAAAAGGAAGTTGAAAGATTCGAAAAGGCACTGGCCGAATCGAAGAGGCAGTTGCAGGATATAATAATCTCTCTTAGTTCATCGGATGCATGTCAACATCTCTATGTTCTTGAAGCTCATAAAAAGATGCTTGACGATCCAATGGTGGAGGAAGGTACCAAGCAAGGCATCAGGAAAAACAGGATAAATGCGGAATGGGCGTTGGTACAAGTGCTGGAAGGTATATCAAGGCTTTTCGAGCAGGTGGAAGACGATTACCTAAGGGAAAGAGCTGCGGATGTCGATTTCATAGGACAAAGGCTGCTCCGCAACCTGGCGGGAAAAGAAAGAGAGGGCATGCCAATTGATGCAACGGGCATGATAATTGTTGCACACGATCTCTCCCCGGCGGACATAGCCCAGTTGGCACACCAAGGTGTAACAGGAATAGCCACGGATCTTGGAGGCCGAACCGGCCACACTGCAATCATGGCCAGATCCCTTGGCATTCCCACCGTAGTCGGACTCGGGAAGATTACTCGCCTCGTTACACCCAAGGATCCTCTAATCCTGGATGGGACCAGGGGTGTTGTCGTAGTCAAGCCGGACCAGGAAAAGAGGAAGAGCTATCAAGCCCTGAAAGCCCTGGAACTCGAACGAAAGGAGGCGCTGACCCGGCTCAAGGACATCCCTGCGATCACTACCGACGGGAAAAGAATAAGCTTGCTCGCAAACCTGGATCTTCCCGGGGAATTCGAACAGGTCATGGAAAACGGGGCGGAAGGCATAGGTTTATTCAGGACCGAGTACATGTTCCTTGGAAGGCAATCTCCTCCAACCGAGAATGAACACTTCGAGGAGTACCTCCGGCTGACACGTTTGGTCGACGGAAAACCCATCACGCTTAGAACTTATGACCTGGGAGGTGAAAAACTGCTTTGGTCGAAGGTGACACACCATGAGCCGAACCCGGCCCTTGGCGTACGTGGTGTCCGTTTCACATTGAGACATGAGGAGGTCCTGATCGATCAATTGAAGGCAATGTACAGGGCGGCTGCCCATGGAAAGATCAAGATTCTTTTTCCCATGGTCTCGGGGCTTGGGGAATGGCGTCAGTTGAAAGATTTGGCAGGCAAGGCCGTTAGGATGCTTGAAGCCGAATCAAGAGAGTACGACAAGTCCTGTCCCCTTGGGCCCATGATAGAGATTCCGTCCGCAGCAATCATTTCAGATCAACTTGCCAAAGAGGCTGATTTCTTGAGCCTTGGAACGAACGACCTCGTACAGTACATGCTTGCCACCGACAGGGATAACGAGTTGGTTTCCGGCCTGTATGAGCCCCTTCACCCCGCAATACTTCGGATATTGAAACACGTAATAGACGAGGCGGCCAAGGCTCATACCCCATTGGCCATATGCGGTGAAATGGCCGGCGATCCTTTCAATGCATTGGTATTGCTGGGCCTTGGTTTGGAAGAGTTTTCCATGACTCCCAATACCATACCGGTCGTCAAGAACATCTTGATAAATGGAAGTAAGCGCGAGGCCGCCTTGCTGGCAAGCGAGCTGATTGAGCTTTCAACCGCTGAAGAGGTTGCTGAAAGGGTCAAAGAGTGGATGGCCCAGAGGTACCCCGAACTATCGTAGAGCCGTGGATGCTGTTGGCAATGGCCTTATAACACCAAGCGGCCTTAAGGGATATTACTGCAAAGATCATGATGGTGTTTTTCCCCTGTTATCCTGTTTATTCAGATAGTAAGAAAATATTCCGGACTGTTTTTTGTTCCCATGCCAGGCCCGCCCTACAGGGCATTCTTGCCGGCTTACGCCTGCGGTAACGGCTATTTCAGCTACTGCCGCCGACGCATGATCCAAGTCGCTGTCACGGGAGGACCGGCATGTTTCAACACCACAGACGGTGCCTGGAATTGCAATCCTTATCTGCAATCAAGGTGCCGGATTCGATCGAACTTTATATGACGGAAAGAACATTACCCTGAAGTATAACCAAAATTCAACATTGGCGGCGGTTACCAACTGTAATTGCAGGCAGCCGAGTTTATTCAACAGGCAAGTGATTATCCGGAATGCCGGAATGAAGAGACAGGACGTGTGGAAGAAAATCAGAACGTTAAACAGAAAATATCAAACCGGCCTTCAGTTTTTTCCAAAGATCCTGGCGTTGGCCTCTGCATCCCTCGCAAGTTCTTCGTGCCAATCCCTGGCATTCCTTGTGGATGCCATGAAGTCTTCATAGATATTCTTGGCCAGTTCACGCACGTCGACTCCTTCCGGTGCAACCTGTATATCGTATTGAGCCATGGCCATGTCAAAATCCGAGTTTATGATGGAATCCGAATCCATCTTGTACTTTGAAAGCAGCTCTCGAATGCCTCCCACTGTTGTTTTGAACCTGCGGGCGACTTCATGTATGTTCGAAGGCCTGTATTTGCCATCCTTTCCTATCCCCAGGTGGTATGTGCTGAAAAGTTCGAAAGCATCCAGGCCGCCGGCCGGCGTCCCTGTTGGCTGTTCCTTGCTATGCGCATATGAAGAACCCCTTGAGCGGCCGGTTGGATTGACGCCCTTTTGCCCGGTATCCTTATTACCTGGTCCGCTGTACCCTGACGGTCTGTGCCGTCCGCCTTCTCCTACAGGAGGTCCCTTTGTGACAGTTCGTCGTCCCTTTTTTCGATTCTTATGATTTTTCCTGACCCGATTTTTCCCATCCCGGGTTTCGCCACGGGTCGAACCTGTTCCCATGCTTCCAAGTATGGAAAAACGTCTTCCCTGCCGATCCCGGCTGTCGCCCTGAGACGATCTCGCCATAACTCCTCCGATATTCTCCTGTTTCCAAATTTGGAAACTTCATGAATTTCAATCGGGCAAGCGCTGGTAGGTGAGAATCCCCGCGCTCCGTCCTTTTCTTTATATTACTTTATCATAATAGGGGATCTATGCAAGTTATAGAAATGGTGATAATCCTGTAATAGATGAAACGAGCCGAAGAAAAAATAAACCTCGCGACAAAGCCGTCAATCAGGGAGGCCCTTGGCGCATACCTGCTGGTCATCATATTCCTGGCTGTCCTTACAAGATTGGCTTTCATACCGTTCATCAAGGACAACATGGGCGGGTTTGCAATAATCCCGTTTGTATACATGCCCATCCTCCTGTTACGCCGCAAACATGAGGACCTTGCGGATTATGGAATATCGTGGAAGGACACGGGCCATAACATTGCAATCGGTCTTCTCGTATCCCTGGCCGTTTTTCCTCTCTTCTGGGCAGGTTACCATGTGTATGCCATGTGGATTTGCAACAGCCACTTCAGTTTCCGCCTGCCGGATGATTTTTGGTTGAAACTTGTAGGCAATCTGCTCGTGGTCGCGCTGCCTGAAGAATTCTTCTTTCGCGGTTACATGCAAACCATTACAGACAGGAAGTGGCCCAAGGGAATAAGAATCCTGGGAGGCCGAATCGGTAAGAGTGCACTTTTCGTTTCAATTGCATTTGCAGCACTTCATCTTGCCACGGACATGCAAATATTCAGGCTGGGAGTTTTCTTTCCTTCCCTGGTTTTTTGTTGGCTTCGCTCCAGGACAGGGTCCATAATCCCTGGAATAGTATTTCATGGTTTGTCGAATGTCTTCATGAACACCCTCGAGGCATCGTACCAGATAGCCGGCCTCTGTATTCCCTTTCTTACCAACTGAACATCAAGACTACAGTGTGGAACATTGGTCATGAATTGGAAAAAATACAATCTGTCTGTACAAAGCGGGAATAATCAAAGAAGGCATTAAGAGATGTGAGGAATTCACAGACAGGTACAGACGGCTTTAGAATGGCTTTGCATTGACAATGCTATATTATGGTTGCTTCCAACTCTTCGTTTGTTGCAGGTCTGTCAACCTCGAAAAACGCGGGAGGGCCGTTTCCCGGGATCTCCAGCCTGAATGTAATGTTTTTCAATGGTGGCTTGCCGTACCTGGCCGCAGCCCTGCCTGCAAATTCCAGGGATCCATCAGATGGCTGTGGTTCGAGCAGAACGAGCGGGCCGGGCCAGCCTTCCGGGGTCACTACAGGATTGAAAGACAATACGGCCAGGCGCTTGAGTGCGTCGTTCTCCTGCTCCTTCCTGCTCACAACGATAAATGCGCCGTCTCTTGTCTTGAAATGCCTTCCGTATTTCAAGATGTGCATCTGTGCATGCGTCATTGGTCTGCCTGCCTCGAAACGGGCCACAAGTCTTTTTGCATAAGCAGACTCGGTCAGCAAACAACCTCCGGCAGACCCTGGTGGATCGTTTATCTTAAACCTTGCAGCCAATTCCAACTGGGGTTTTCTCGACCTGCCCCTGAAATCCAAGAGTTGCTCCCTGTCCACCCACCTGTTCTCTTCCACAAGGGTAGGTTTCAGGTTCTTGGCCGTGAGCGGCCGCAACAACAAGCCATCCAGGCCGCTGTCTCTTTCTATTATTCTCATTGCGTCCCGCCTCTGGCTCATAGGCCTTTGACCAAGGACCTCTCCCGTAGCCACAAAGGACACATCGTATCTGTTCATCAGCCCCCGTGCCTTTGAGAGCATGTGTACCTTGCAATCGATACAAGGATTTGCAGCCTTTCCGTACCCGTGCTTGGGATTTCTGAGCATTTCGATGTAATCTTGTCCCAGGTCTTCCACTATCAACCGGCATCCCAGTTCAGGGGCCCTCGACTTCAGGGCGCTTGGCGGATAGTCCGGAGATTCATTTCCAAGTCTCCCGCTGAACGGTAGACGAAAATTGAGCAACAAGATTTCAATTCCGAGTTCCTTGAGCAGACGGGCGGCCAGCAATGAATCCAGCCCGCCGGAGAACATGACAAAGGCCCTTTTTCTTTCAGACAAAAATGCACCTCATCAGTGATTGTAGTTTTCTTTGACCAAAGACGTAATCTTCGGGGCTTCACCACAGACAGGACAGGATGTGTCACGATGCACCTCGATGGTCCTGATCTCGCCTACCAGCAAATCCATTACCATGAGCCTATCAAGCAAGAGCCTGCCCTTTTTCAGTAGCAACTTGATCACCTCTGTGGCCTGTAGAGATCCCACGACAGCCGGAGCGGTTCCAATCAAGCCTGCCTGGGCAGGGGTAGGAACACTACCCGGAGCCGGAGGTGAGCCGAAAAGACACCTGTAACAAGCTGAACGGGCCGGCAGCACAGACATGACTTGACCCTCCCATCCCAGTACGCCCCCACAGACCAATGGAGTATTGGATAGAACCGCGGCATCGTTTACAAGGAACTTATTTTCAAACCCATCCGTGGCATCGACAATGATGTCATAGCCTTCAGACAGAATATGCATCGCATTTTCAACCGAAAACCTATCGTTCCTGGCATCAATTGCCACGAGGGGATTGAGCCTGCTCAACTTTTCCAAGGCACTATCCACCTTGGGCCTGCCTATATCAGGAGTCAGGTGTAGGATTTGCCTGTGCAGGTTGGACTCATCCACTACATCAGGATCCATGAATGTTATTCTCCCGATGCCGGCCGCAACCAGGTACAGGAGGACAGGAGATCCAAGACCGCCGGCGCCGACTACCAGGACCCTGGATCCGGATAACCTGGCCTGGCCACGGTCCCCAAACTCGGGCAACAGGTTCTGCCTTTCATACCTTGGAGCAGCCAAATGTGACTTTCGCATGTAATATCTCCGCTATCGAAATCCCCGGAACGCTTTGTCCGGTTTTTCGACTCTGACCATATCATAGTAGTGTGTCTTAAAGCAGGGAATCAAGTCCAATAAGGTTTCCTTGATTACTTGGCGTACTCTCTGCTATAGGGCCATAAGCAACCATCAGTTCTCGGTTGGAGGGAACAGCCATGGACCAGTTGATTTGGATCGTCTTGACCGCCATAGCGTCGCTCATTGCTATCTACATGGGATGGAAGCTCAAGTCAAAAAAAGAAGACCATGAAAAATATGTGAATGATAATCGCAAGCTTGAAGAAAAAAACAAGGCTCTGAAGGAAGAACTGGCCAAGCGAAGGGAAGAAACAAGCAAACTTCACGCCGACCTGGATGCAATAAAGGGAAAAGGAAAAAGCCAACGCAAGAAACTGCAAGAGGCCAGGGAAGAAATCGAGCGTCTCCAGGAGGAAACAAGAAGCACGGCTGAAGAAAATAATATCAGGGCCGAGGAATTCAACCGGTTGAAAATAGAATTGACTAAAATAAGAGAAGAGATGAAAGAGATCGAGGCCAAGGCCGGGCGTGAGGCGGAGGTCAAAATTGAAGCAGCCAGAAAAGCTGCGGATGCGACGGCAAGAGACTTGCCGAAATACAAGGACAAGGTTGCGAAACTGGAAAAGAAATTGAAAGAGACTGAAAACAAACTCAAGAAGACCGAAACGGAACTCAAGCTGGTTTCAAAAAAGGCCTCTTCCGACAGAGTATTGTACATGGTTATTCGTAAACAACTCGAGGCTGCGAATGACAGGATAGCCCACCTGGAAGGCAGGGATATCGAGGAAGCGGAAGCTTTGGAAAAAGATCTGTCTTGAAAACGAATACTATTGGCATAAAAAACATTGAGACAATCAAAAGGGCGCTTCGATCGAGGGAGCCTGTACTGTTGCCCAAAAAATCAGGCGTGAATTCAGCCATATTATTGCCGGTGTATAGGCAAAAAGAAAAATATCACCTTCTTTTCAATTTAAGAACAAGGGAGGTGCTCCACCACAAGGGACAGATTTCTTTCCCGGGTGGTGCCCGGGAAACAAGAGACCCTGATGCTCTACATACTGCACTTAGAGAGGCTGAAGAAGAGATAGGCCTCGACCCTGGACAGGTGCAGGTTCTGGGACGGCTTGATGACGTCCTGACAATCACCGGTTACCTTATATCTCCTTTTGTCGGATTAATCCCATACCCCTATCCATTCAAGCGCAACCAAAACGAAGTTGCTGAAATCTTCGGCTTGGCCATGGACAGGTTGATGGAGCCCGACGATTACAGGGAGGATATTATCGAGGTGGACGGTCACGAGTTGGATGTGCCATACTTCCTGGTGCAGGAAAGGATGGTCTGGGGTGCTACAGGCAGGATAGTCAAGAACTTCCTGCAAACGGTCTTTGGCTGGACGCCACCAGGATGAACCGGATACGATTATATTTTTATCGAGGTGAGAGTGGAAAGAGACAAAGAAGAGTTCAGGCTGGGACTGTTCAGGCAACTTGCGTACTCACTCGGTAACTTCGGCGTTTCTTTCAGCCCGGCGGTCGTAGCCGCTTGGCTGGGCTATTTCTACTACGGCCAAGAGGGCGCTGACGGTCGGCCCCTGGTATACATTACAACCGCCGCTTTTGGAACGATCTGGTTCCTGTGTAATGCACTTAACGGCCCCACCGACCCTATCGTTGGGTACCTCTCGGACAAACTGCGTTCTCCTTATGGGAGGAGGAAACCATTTGTGCTCATCGGTGCTCCCATATTAGCCCTGTCATTTTTTTTCATGTGGACACCGGTTACAAGTACACCATCCACAGCCAATAATGCCTTGCTTTTTATCTCGCTCTTCGGGTTCTGGTTCTTTTTCACTGTCGTGGTCGGCCCGTACCTGTCCTTGCTCCCGGAAATAACCCCGATAAACAACGAGAGAGTGCGGATCTCGGCTTTCATGGGCATATTCGAGGTCCTGGGCAACATTGGCGGCAACCTTGTCCCTCCACTTCTGGCAAGCGCCCTGGCAGGCGGTATATGGTTCCTGGAAAACGGATACCAAACAATGGCGCTTGCAGCAGGGATCCTGCTCATCCTGTTCTTCTGGATATCTGTACTATCAGTGAAAGAGACCTATGAGCCTCCCATGGAAACAAGGGAGGCAGGTCAAGACGGCAGCGGGATACTGGCAGGCATGAAAAAGGCATTCAAGGAATTCGGCACAACTTTCAACAACCCTGCATTCAAGCCGTACCTGATATGTGTCGGCTTCTACCGGCTGGCCATTGCAACAGTTGTTTTCATCGCGCCTTTCATAACAACCAAGGTGTTGGCTTCGTACGAGACATCGGCAGCCGATATCTCCTTGCTCGGCTTTCTCGGGGCAGTAGACGGGCAAAAGATTGATTGGGCGCTTACTGCAGGGTACATGATGATGCTGGTGCTGGTCGGGGGGGCTCTCTTCTTTCCTCTTGTCTCTTACCTGGCGGATAATCTCGGCAAGAAATTGCTGTTCATAATCGCGCTCTCCTGGTTCGGCATTATTCTCATCCTGATGGCATTCATAGGATACTCGCCGTTTCTCTCACCTTTAATGCAGGCAGGGCTGCTGTTTATGCTCTCCGCCTTTCCCGTTTCGATTGCCTTGGTTGTAATCAGGCCCCTTTTGGCCGATGTGATAGATGCAGACGAGGGAATCACGGGCAAGAGAAGAGAGGGTGTGTACAACGGCATGGAAGGACTGATAATGAAGATTTCCGCCGGCCTGGGCCCGATGATCGCTGGCTTCCTGTTTGCAGCTTTCGGAAATACACCGGGCAATGACCTTGGAATCAGGTTGTGCGGACCGGTTGCAGGAGTCAGTCTGCTGGTGGCAGCCTATGCATTTACAAGGTACCCCATAGAAAAATAATTCTTTTTTTGGGAGTACTTCCCGGAAGATCGTCGAACAGGGGGGTGACAACATGTGGGTTTTGGAAAGACAACCGCATGAGGGCATTGACCAAAAGGAATATCAATCTTATCCTTGATGTCATGATGAAGGCGCTTTCAAAAATCCTGCTCCTGTTTTTAGCCATAGGAATTTTTTCATGTGCGGACGGGAAGCCCCCGTCGATTCTGTTTGTCACCATGCTGCCCAATACGAATGAACCTGCCGGGCCTTACAATGTGGAGGCTATTGCATCCGATGACCGCGCGCTGGATAAGGTGCAACTTTGGTGGTGTGTTGAGGAACTGGGAGATGACACCTGCCGGAAAGATCTGGATAACGGGTACAACCTTGATGAGATGGCGAATCAGGGCGGAGACATTTTCGAAGGCCGGATCCCGGGGCAGGGATATGACGTGATGATAGAATATTATGTTCTGGCAATAGACGATTCCGGCAACCAGGTGTCTGATCCGCCTGAAGCGCCTGTCAATGAGATATATTCCTTCATGGTGACACGTTAACGTGCAGGCGAATGAGTGGGCTCTCGCCCCAGGTTTTCCTCGCTCCGCATGATTATCGCCATCCGGTCATCCGGTCCGATCAGGCAGCAGGCCGAATGGGAGGCCGAATGGGGGCCGAATGGGGACGGAGGCTCCTTTGCCCTTGAAATCAATGACGTTTTAGGCGATACAGTCCGCAACCACATACGTTGTAAGAACAACGGTCATCCTTGCAGTCATACAGGCCATGGCATGAATAAACAGGATAAATATTTTGCTGGCAAAAAGGGACCGGACTAAACGCCTTTACGGGCAGACCTGGTCCACGCAGACCTTGGTGTCCGCGGTATCACAGACAAGGCTCTTGCATTCCTTGTTGTCTTCGCAGGCTGCGCCGTTGTCCTTAAATGCCTTGCATTTTCCTTCAACCAGGTCACAGTAACCATTGATACATGTGGTCGTCGTATCATTGCTGCATGCTTCCCCAACTTTGGGATAGGCAGTGCATGTCCCTTCTGTCTGTCCGGCCGGAAAAACACAGTATGAGCCCCAGCAATCGGCTGTCGGCCTGTTTCCTCCACAGGCTTCGCCCACCTTGGGTAATCCTACACACTTGGTGCCGTCACAGTAACTGTGCACGTCACAAGGATCGCCGTTTGTATCATCACACGTCTCGCCAATGGATATTATCTTGTGGCATTTCTTGTCATCCAGGCATTTAAGGCCCGCCGCGCAAGTGGCGCCGCCTGAGCAACTCCCATTTTCCTGGCTAAGCTTGGCGCACTTTCCGTTTACACATGCAAGCCCTGCGCTGCAAATTTCACCCTTCTGCTTGTCGCAGCTTTCGTTTTCCAGCTTGAACATCTTGCATGAACCGCTCTTGCATGTAAGCGTCGGATATCCCTTTGGCATGCACCATGCACCCAGAGCGCATTCAGCAGTCCATGCAGTGCAATCTCCACCCTGGCCGACCAGTCCCACGAACACATCCTGGCATTCCTGGATCAACGACGTGTTATCCCAGGAGATCTGCTCGCACGAAGCTTTCTTGACTGCATCAAAGCATGACTGCGCCTTTTCGGAATGGTACTGCAACCTTTTTTTATTTATGGACGTGTTCCAACCCTCGGGTTGCCCCTTGCAGAGGTCCTGCAATGCATCCACACATTCCTTTTTTGTGGTGTATCCTTCGTAAGAGAGGGCCTCCTTACTGAAGCACTCGATACGTTTCTCGCAAAAAACGTCCAATAACTGCGGGCAATAATCAGCTATGGCCACGCCTTTTTTGCCGCCTGAATCGCTACCTCCGCATCCTTGGGTCAAAAAAGCTACTCCGATCAAGGGCCCAAAAGCCAATGAAAGGGAAACCAACCAGAAAAGCTTACCTTTTTTCATTGCTGTTTTTCCTCCTTTTTTCCATGTGCCTGCGTTCAACCTGCACGCAGTCACCACACTTCCAATAACATTGGCATTGCTATACCAGAGCGGTCCATGTTGTGCAACCTTGACCTGGTTGTTTTCTCATCCTACTGTTGATGCCCAGGTATCTTGGCAGGTTTTTTAGAGGAAATGAAAGGGGATGAAAAGATCAACCTTGTGGATAACAAAGGCTTGAAGCTACAGAGTCTTGCAACAAGACTCGGGATCTGCCTGCAGGGTGAGGAGCCCACAATCATGGACTGCCTGGAGATTCTTGCCGCCTTTGCCATGCTTCCGCTCGGAATCGGTGCATGGTCGATCTTGGGATACAGAATCATCACCAGAGGAAATACCGTCACGACAGTTGAGGCAAACATTGAGGCAGCCAGGAGAACGGCCGCCAATTCCAGCCACGGTATCGAAAACCGTTTGAGGTTGATGGTTCACAGAAATGTTGTCGGCAGGGAGATGGAAAAGCTCGGAAGAGTTGATCACGGAAAATGGTTGGACATAGCCACCGGTGCAGGTGATTTGTTCCTGGTAGGCAAAGAAAATTATGGACTGAAGGTCGGCATCGACCGGTTTCCCTTTTCAGGCAAAGCCATTGCCGAAAGAGCGTGCGATGCGGGTTTTGTGCAAGCCGATGCTTGTGCGCTCCCTTTCAGGACTGCCAGCATGGATCTCGTGACGTGCCTGTTTTTCCTGCATCATCTCGACAATCCACTGCCTTGTCTTGAAGAGGCCCGCCGAGTGCTCGCCGAACATGGAAACCTCATGTTGCTGACTGTCAATCCGATATATGGGTACAGGTTGCTCCTAAACATGGGCCTGACCGTGGCGTCACCAAGTGGAGATAGGAAGATGTATTCTGCCGGGCAGGTCGAGAGGTTATGTCTCCATGCAGGGTTGAACGTGGTAAAAATTCTCAGGCCGCCCATGTTTTCGATGTTCTTGTGCAAGAGGGCTTGACGGTTGTGAAACCGGGCTCATGCGGCTAATTTCTTGACCACCGGTCAAGAGACGTGATAGTAGCTGAAAACCCGCCGGGAGGATGGCCCTGTGGTGAAAAAGATAATACTTGCAATCAACTCGAAAAGGGTGGCCCACAGAAACGTTCGCACTGCATTGGCTCCTTCCGGACATACCGTGATTGCGGCAACCTCTGCACAAGAAGGCCTGGCCATAGCCCGCAGGATTCGGCCGTCATTGATTTTCCTGTCCTATCATTTGCCTGGCGGAAGTGCGGTCAATTTTCTCCACAAGCTTTCCGAACTCCCGTTGATACGAAACGTGCCGGTAGTCCTGACATCAGAGGAGGACGGTGTAGTTCCGGAAGACGTGACCCGGTCCAGGAACGTGGTGGACCAGATAACGTTTCCCATAGAACCTGATGCCTTGCTCACCCTGACCAAACATCTTTTCGAGAAATACAAGGACCAGGGATTGGAAGAGGAAAAGCCCGGGGAAGAAATCACTCAACAAACGGTTACAAGGCCGGTGGCATTGGGGGAGGAAGCATTACCTGAAGAGTACGCAAAACGTCATGATTCAAAAATCGTCATGCCCAAGGGCAAGGCATCTCCCAAGGAAAGGATGAAGCGGGCCTTTGCAGCAGCCATGGCCGCGCAGTTCGGCAAAATAAAGGGCCTTCCAAGTTCCCGTCACGCCGCAAGGTGGATGTATGAACTGGCCGAACGTGTCCTGGAAGCTGAATACGTCCCTGCCCGTGACACCGGGGAGGAAAGCCGGGATTCTGCCCTGCGCGGTGACCTGGGCGCAATTCCTGTTGCGGAAATTCTCCAACTCCTGGCGTTGCAAAGGCAGACCGGATCATTCAACATAGTGCACAAGTCGGCTGACATCAGTATATACTTCGACAAGGGAATAATAAGCATTTGCCAGGCCAGGAACTTGAGCGAGGAGTTCCTGCTCGGCCGTTACCTGGTACAAGGAGGCTGGATTTCCAGGGAGGACCTGGAACTTCTCCTGGCCAGCAGGAAGGGCACGAAAAAAATGCTGGGACAGCAGCTCATCAGGCTCGGATACCTTACCAACGACCAGCTCGAGGACGCCCTTGCAAAGCAGTCTGCAGAGGTGGTTTACGAGGCATTGAGATGGTCTGACGGCTTCTTCTTCTTCAGGGCAGGAGAAAAACCGCCGAAAGAGACTGCAGAACTCAAGCTCTCTTTAAGGGTGGACACTCTGCTCATGGAGGGATTCCGGCGTGTTGACGAGTGGAGGCTTATCCAAAAGGAGATAAGGAAATTCGACCAGGTATTCGAAAAGGACGAGGGAAGAATAAAAGATTTGACTTCGGAAAAACTCACCATGGAAGAAAGAAGAATACTCAAGCTGATTAACGGCAAGAATTCGGTGCGGTCGATAGTCAAGAAATCCAACAAGTCATCCTTCGAGGCAAGCAAGATTCTCTATAGACTGTTGTCCATGCACCTGATAAGGCCTGTGGAAGAGTGAGTGCCTTGGGGCCTGTCGCGTTTACACATGGCGCAAGGATGTTCGGCCTGGAACCCGATTACGTGATCGAGGCCAGGCCTTTCTTCGAACTCGTCGAATTGCCCGGATCCCCGAAAGGACTGCTCGGATGCGTACTCCAGGACGGACAATTCGTTCCGGCTGTTGACGCAGGCATTATCCTGAACGAGGTTGATGACAATGCTTTTAATGCTTTTAAGGTTCTCTTGGTTGTAGGCAAGGGCTCGAAGGTCATTGCTCTTGCTCTCAAAGACATTCCCATGGCGATTGAAAATGAAAACAAGGAACAAACCGGTCAATTACAATTCCTGGAGATCGACGAGCTCTTGAAATCATGTGAGGCACTGGTGCAAGGGGGTGACGTGAAATGAGCGCCTTTGACGAAGTCAGCAGGAGGAGAGTCAGAAAAACAGGCCGTCAGGGGCTCGGTTTCCATAAATTCACCTTGTTCAACTGCATTATATTCATGATGGCAGGCCCTGCCCTGCCCTGGGCGTTCACCATGTGGACGAACCTCGACATCCGTACCGCCGCACTCATGTCGATTGGTATCATGTTCCTCATAGGCCTGCTCTTGTACCTGGCTATCAGCAAGGGTCTTTTCCAACCGATCTCAAGAATTTTGGAAGCATCAAACCGCCTGCTGGAAGGAGACATCTCAGCCAAGTCCGAACTCGATGACAAATTCGGTCCGCTGGAGAAGGTTGCAGGACTCCTATTGGAACTTGTTGAAAAGCTGGAATCCGTATCAGGCGCCGAACTTGAACTGGAGACGGTTCGCAAGGAAATCGAGTCAATGACATCGGTGATAAGAACAGCCGCCTCTGGCGATCTCTCGGTAAACGCCTCGATCCAGGGAGATATGGCAAACCTGGGAGACAGGTTGTCGGAGTTGATAAGGAAGAACCGCTTGCTGGCTGAAAAGGCACAGACCCTGGTATCGGCTGTTGAGCAGGGAGCGGGCGCCATTTCGAACTTCGATGACCAAAATGGTTCGGGCATGTCAATGGTTGAAGATGCTTCGGCTCTCGCCCTGGAGCTTGTTTCACTGAAATCACAGGCAGAGCATGTCTTGGACGGTGCTGAAGATCCCCTTGCAGAGTCAGTCCAAAGACTCGGCATAATCTCCCTCAACCTGGCAAAGTCTGCTTCAAGACTGGAGTCAAAGCAGGGAATCGAAATTCAGGCACTGACCGGCCGGCTGGCCGCTGAATGCGCCAAATTAAGAGAGTCATTGAATGAAAGCACGCCTGACAATGGAATTTCCAGGTCCGTGTCCGGTAAAATCGCATCGCTTGCGTCCAAGGCGGGCACGCTGGCAAAAACACTGGAAAAAGAGTTCTCAAAGCTGGACGGCCTCTCGGCGTCTGTTGCAAAATTGCTTACTGCCGCTTCGGAACTCAAGGCCGAACTCGAACTAATGAGGCTGGATGGTCAGCCTGAATATGGAGAGAACATTTCAAATGAACCAGGCCGCAATTCTGGAAATTCTGCTCCGGTCGATTGAACTAAAGGACCTCGCAAAGAGGCTCTGGAGTATCGGGGCTAAAGAGACCGGCGGCGAATTGCAGGCGATCGCCTCTGTAACCGATTCGATTGCCTCCGGCCTGGACAAGCGAGTTATTTCGGAACTTACGAAAGATTCTTATACTCCTGCAATCGCAATAAAGGCGGCAGGTAGAGAGGTTGCTGTTTTCTCATCGAACACGGAGATAATGCCTCCGAGGAACGATATAATCGAACTCGCAAAACTGAAATCAAGGGGAAGGAATCTGAGACATCTCTTCTTGCACCAAGTATTCAGGACCGAACCCGGCAAGGGACCGTTCGCAGCCCTGCTTGTACAAAGGCCCACGTGCGACATTCTGCTGCCGGTGGACGATCTGCCCAGACAAACGGTGGTGATTCCTGCAAGGTTCGGAGAGTTGATGAATTCCCATCCAATCTATGGACTCATGGCAATAGAACCTGGACGACGGGTATTGCCTGTATTGAATATGGAAAGAATCGAGACCCTTGCAAGCGATTGAATCAAATTCCTCGGCCCGAGTGCTTTTTCACGTGGTACATACAGATGAATAGGCCGGTCGGGTTCGGGGAAATCGAGCATGCGACAAAGGGAGGAAAGGCGATCCTTCCAAGGTACCGGGCACTCTCCGCGTACATGAAGGCCAGGCACGGAAAAAGGGTGCAACGCCTGCTGGTCAGGGGAGGTTTTTCATGTCCGAACAGAAACGGTACCATAGGAACGGGTGGTTGCGCATTTTGTGATTATTCAAGCACTTTCACGGATTACACAATGGGCCTTTCCGCTGTTACGGCCCAGCTCGAGGCATCGGCCGAGGTGGCTGCCAGACGGTTCAAATCTGCAAGTTACATGGCGTATTTTCACGACGGCACAGCGACTTATGCACCGATCGAAAGATTGGAATCCTTGTACAACGAAGCCTTGGCTTTTCCAGGCATAGTAGCACTTGCAATCGGAACAAGGCCCGATTGCCTGGGTAAAGATGTACTGGACCTTCTCGAAGACGTATCCAGACGAACAGACCTTTGGCTGGAACTCGGGCTGCAGACAGCTTCGGACCGGACTCTCCACGACTTGGGCCGTGGACACGACGTGGCATGTTTCAGTAGGGCCGTTGCAAATGCACATGAACGGAAGATCAAGATTTGCGCCCATGTAATTCTCGGCCTTCCCGGCGAGGGGACAGTCGAGGCGCGGGCAACAGCGAAACTGCTGAACCAAGTGCAAGCCGATGGTGTCAAGATTCACAACTTTCATGTGCTCAAGGGCGCACGATGGGCCGAAGATTACATGCGAAACAAGATCATCCCGCCCACCCTGGAAGAATATACCCGCCTGGCAGTGGGATTTCTCGAAGTCCTGAATTCGGGAACAGTGGTGCACAGGCTGTCGGGGTATGCAAACCAGGAGCACCTGCTGGCGCCCTCGTGGACATCAAACCGGTGGCTGGGGCCGCAATCAATCAGGAAAGCCTTGACTAAAAAAGACACATGGCAGGGAAAAGCCCTTGGAAGCAGCAGGGCATCCCTTGTTTACACCGCTGCAACCTGAATTTGGAGCGGTTGCCGATTGTTTTTTTCCCGGTATCCGGAATATATAGGCGAGCAACCCGAGAGACTGCCAATCCGTGATGGCGAAGTAATACCTACAGGTGTCTCGGGTAGAAACAAGACATCAAGGTGCTCCAAGAGCCGGCGGGTTGCGGAGAATATTATTGGCGACGGCTATTTACGGTCTTTATCCGGCATTGTCCGGCGGCTCTTTCGGCATGTCACATTCTTTGTAAACATCTTCTGTGCACCCGATTTTCTCGATGCATCCTGTGGCCTGCAGCACGTCGGCGGAGTCCTGCTCTTCGTAATCCTTGCAATATGTCTTCTTCAAAGATGAAGGATCCTCGCACCCCTTTGCCAGGCCTTTGAATAAATCTTCGCAGATTTTCACCCCATTACAGTTGCCGATGATGTTCGGCCAACATCGATCCAGGTAATCACACCATGCGCGCACCAGGTGATCACACGGATCTTCAGAAGATTGTCCCGGGCCGTTTGCATTGCCCTGTCCCAGAAGACCGTCTTGATCGATATTCGAAACAAGGCCTGTATTCGAATTGATATCCTGGCCCATGCTGGTATGGGGATAGCCGTCTCCACCATTGCATCCGGTCATTACGGCCGGGGGCCATACAAGAGAACAGAGTGTTGAAACCAGAAATACCAACGGCAAGACCAGGCTGACCGGTTGACCTGAATTCTTTTTTCCCATATTCCCCGGCTCCAAGTAACGATCTCTTACTCTTTTACAAGAACACTACAAGACAATGCCCGTGTCAATAGGAACAACGTGTAATCAAGGATGTCAAATCGTGCTTTCATCCCTTCCGTGGTTGATTTTTCTGGGGCCGAATATGGCCGTGATATCAAGAGGATATAAGGAGTGAAAGAACCGGGGATACCCACAATATGATTGTCGGGCCTGTCAGGCGGGGTTTTTGATGCCTTGAAAATCAACCTGGAAGGGGAGGCTCGGGCCAGGGAGGCTCGAACTCATTTTTAAAATTTTCATCCAGCGCTGTTTGGTGTAAAAAAGCGTCGAAACCAAGCGTCGAAACCAACGATGATCACTGTTATAAGTGGAAAAACCCTGATAGGTATGGAGTAATGAACATTCCAGCCCTACAGATAACCCTGTCTCCAAGCAAGGTTACCAATAAAATGAACGGCTCAATGCCATGCTTTGAGCCTTGCCTTGAAAAACGGTTTTCTGGTAGCGTCCGGCAAAGATTACCTGGAGGGGAAGAGCAGGGTATGGTCTGATGCGTTTGAAAATGGTCATTGTCGTTGTTGAAATCCTGGCATGCTTCTTTTCCACTGGAATAAGGGCAAACGTTGAAGCAGCCAAAAAATCCTCCAGTCCTGTAAAGGTGGAACTTGTAACCTCGGTGGAAAAGGCTCAAGTCGGATCACAGTTCAGGCTCGGCGTACTACTGAAAATGGACCGGGGTTGGCATATATATTGGACATTTCCGGGCAACACCGGCAAGCCCACCAGGGTTTCATTCGAAGCGGACCGGTCATGCTCCGCAGTCGAGGAACCCAGCTATCCTGCGCCGGAAGTTTACAAGGGAAAGAGTAACGACGAACTTAGTTTCGTGTACAACAGGCAGGTTCTCATTTGGTCGGATGCTGTTGTATTCGATAAGCCGGAGTCAGGCAAGGCCGAGTTCAGGGCCAAGGTCGAATGGCTGGCCTGCCGGAATTCATGTGTCCCGGGATCCGCGGACCTTGCCTTGAGCCTGGCGCTCGGTAAGCACCCTGCAGCATCCAAATACAAAGATCTTTTCGAAAAAGCCGTTGAGAAGACGCCAAGGCCACTGCCTTTGAACACATCCTTACTCGAAAACCTGGAGTTCAAAAACGGAACCCTGAGCATGCGGGTTAAGGTACACGGACTTTCGGAGGTAACGAGGTTCGTGCCTACATGGCTGCAAAGCACGGCGTGCATGATATCCGGCTATTCGATCAATGAGTCAGGGCCGAACACGTACATGCTCAATGTTTCTCTCAAGGGCCCGGATTGCCTGCCTTGGGCCGGAGGCGTGATAGAGACAAAGAGGAAAGCGGGAAAAGGAGGAAAAGAGCCGGTCACTGCATACTACCGGGCAATCGCCCACACAGGAGGTGCCGGGACCGAAACAACAGGTGCCGAAACACCCCTATCCAAAGAAGAAAGACATGTTTCATCCCGGGCCGGCACAAAAAAGCAGGGGGAAAGCCCCAATTCTACAAAGTACGGTTTCTGGCTGTTTCTGCTCCTGGCCTTTTTGGGCGGCATGATACTGAACATAATGCCCTGCGTAATTCCCGTAGTCGTTCCAAAACTCATGCACCTCGTGAGGACGGCAAACCGGATCCAGGATCCCATCGACAGAAAGAGGCATCTCTTCAAGAATGCTCTCGCCTATACCGCTGGTGTAATGCTTACTATGCTGGCGATCGGCGGAATAGTCGTCATATTGCGTTCGATCGGCGTTGAAGTTGGATGGGGATTCCAGTTTCAGAATCCATACTTCCTGGTTTTCATGATCGCCCTGCTCCTGGTCCTGGGCCTTGGTATGCTCGAGGTGTTTCCGTTAAGGGCCGGAAAGCATGCGGAAGGCCTGCGTAAGCTCAAGAGTTACAGGGGTAAAAGTCCCCTCCTCGAATCATTGATGACAGGCCTTCTCGTGACATTTCTGGGAACTCCATGTACTGCCCCCATGCTGGGACCCGCCCTGGGCTATGCCTTTACAAGGGGAACCTTTGAAATATTATTGCTCCTCGCCGTGGTCGGCTTCGGCTTGAGTTTTCCCTTCCTTGTTCTCGGAGTATGGACAGGATGGACCGGTATTCTGCCGAAAAGAGTCAGTAAACGTTATGACCGAATCATGAGAGGATTGAGCTTTCTGTTATTCGCCACCGGTGTATGGCTCGTAGGAGTCCTTGCTGACGGCTTCGGCATTCCTGCGGCAACGAGAGTGCTGTGGTTACTGCTCGGCCTTGCTTTCGCAGCCTGGATTTTCGGTATCTGGGCCAGAGAGGAGGAAGGTTGGGGCAAGAGACTTACCAAGCTCTTGCCGTTGTTGGTCCTTGTTTTCCTGCTCGGATGGTACATCCTCGACTTCTCAAAGCAGAATGATGCAAGCAGGTCTTTCCTCTCATCTAGCGCCGGCATCGAGTGGACCGAGTTTTCCGAAGAAAGGCTGAATGCCTTGAAAGGCAGAAATAAGCCGTTATTTTTAGACTTTACCGCAGAGTGGTGCATGAACTGTAAATTCAATGAAAAAACAGTAATCGAAACCGAACACACAAGGGATATGCTGAAAAAGTTGGGCTTCCTGGCAATCAAGGCTGACAATACCAGGCGGAGCCCTGTTATCAACAAGTGGCTCAAGAGATTCGGAAGGGCCGGAGTCCCCATGTACCTGGTGTATCCGCCTTGTGCATCAGATGGTCAGGCCGCGGTACTTCCGGAAATACTGACCAGGGGCATATTGGACAATGCATTGAAAGAAGCCGCGGCAAAGACCTATTGCAAGTGAAATCATCTTTGTGGCGCTGGTAAATTAAGGCACGAAGGAGTCAAGTCAGGCAACCATTGACTACAAAGTTCAGACCATGCTACTAGCTATTCTCCAGGCAATATATACGGCTTGGGACCGGAGGAATTACATGCAACAAAACTTGAAAATTCTTTTTATTGGTTTTTCTTTGGCAATTTTCGCAGTCACAACAGGCTGCGGAACATCCGGGGGGTATTCAGATCCCAACAATCACAACGGCAAGGATCCGTGCAAGGGAGTGGTCGAAGGTTACCCCTGCAGCCCATATGGCCATGATCTCAACGATACTGTGTTGAACATGACTTTCTACAAGCCTCCGTATGGCGACGAGGACAAGGTTACATTATCAGACTACGTAAAAGACAAGGAGAAGAAGAACGCGGACAAAATATTCCTTGTAAGTTCCTTTGCCAGGTGGTGCAGTGCTTGCATGCAGGAATCTCCGCAATTATACGACCTGTTCAAACAATTCAAGGATCGAGGTGTTGTCCTGCTCATGACCATGAACGACGGAGGTGAGACCCCGGGAACAGGATATGCACAGAAAGACATTATAACCGGTGCCAAGTGGTGGCTTGAAAACATCCTGCCCGAGGAAGCAAAGAGCGATCCCGACTTCCTGGGAGTCCTGGGAGATTTCGATCACTACATGGACTCCTTCTATGATGTCAGCGCCACACCGCTCAATATGATCTTGAGTCCCAGGTTTACAATTCTCTACAAGCGTACAGGGTGGGACGGCGAGGAAAAAATTGCCAACCTGCTGGATACCATAATTAAAGTTGAACTCGAGAATCAATGAGGCCATGCCGGATGAAAACAAGAGGTATCTTACTTGTCTCAATCTCCATATTGCTGTTTCATGCGTGTGCGGCAGGCAACAGCAGCAATATTGATGAAAGCAAAGCAGGTCAAGGAGGAGTGTGGGAGGAAAGGGATTTCACTCTTTCCGACCTGAAAGGGAAAAGGGTCTCCTTGTCCGACTTTTCCAATAGCAAGGCCGTGCTTATCGACTTCTGGGCTCTTTGGTGTGATTCGTGCAAGTCAGAGCTGCCCAGGCTTGAGGACATGGTAAAAAGCCTCGATGGCAAGGGATTTTCCCTTGTGACCGTTAATACGGACGAGGCATCAAGGAGCGCCGAGGTGAGGGCATATGTCAAGCAAAGAGGTTATACCTTCCCGGTTCTCCTGGATCCCCAGACAAGGGTAATAAGAAGGTTCAATCCCAGCATGAGCCTTCCTTTTACCGTCCTTCTCGATCACAACGGCCGGATAGTAAAAACATTCGAAGGATATGAGCCCGGGTCGGAGAAGACCATCTTGGACGAGATAGGAAAGCTCATAGGCACTACATCCGGGCCGGATGACAGCCGAAAGGCACCGGAGAGTAACCCCTGATGATCTCCGGGCCAAAGACCCGACCGCTCGGTTCGTAACAGGCAGGCGGATCAATGACAATGGGTTCGAATAATAATATACCGGGTACAGGTCCTGTAATCAATTCCGCAGTTGCTCCGGGGAGCATGCTGCTTTTATCCTTGGCCTTGACATCGATGTTTGTTTTTTCAAACGCCTCACCGGCCGGTGCAACCGAATTCTCCCTTTCCGGCCGGCGGTTGACCCTGGATCTATCCTGGGGCATGCTTTTTCATTACCACGGAGACAACAATACACCCAAGTACCTGGAGAACCAGCCCAAGGAAGACGATAACTACCTGGACATGCAGAACAGGCTCAATGCTGTTCTCGCTGCCGGCCCATGGTCCCTGGGTTTGAGAGCGGACATCATATTTTTCCACGATTTGTATGAGAACAGGGCAAAAGGAGCCTTCAGGTATAAAAACCTGTTCAGACCGGGCACGGAAATCAATGGTGACATACAAGGGGCATCGTTCCTGCCCGAAAAATTATGGGGCTCTTACAATACCAATAACATGGAAGTCACACTTGGTGATTTTTACGCCACATTCGGCCATGGCCTGGTCCTTGCTGTAAGAAAAGTAGATGAACTCGGGGTGGACACGACATTGCGCGGCGGAAAGATAAAGGCATTTCTGGGGCCTGTGGAACTACAGGCATTGGCCGGAACAGCGAATCCGGCAAACCTGGATCCTGACAAGGAGCTCATCCTTCCGGACCCGGATGACGTGCTCGCCGCCGCCAGGATTGCGGTCAACCCTTCGGACGGGCTCAAAATAGGAGCGCATACCGTGTACTGCGGCATGCATTATGCCGGCGGATTGGGCGGCAAGTTACCCAGGGTGGATAACCTGATGGCAGGCCTGGATGTTCAAGCCCTTGGTCTATTGAACGATAAACTTGACATATTTCTGGATGCCGCATTCCAGGACAGGGATCCCTTCGACAAGCTCAACGTTCTTGACCAGGCGAGTTATAATGCCGGTTATGGGTACGGCCTGTACGGCGGGTTCAACCTGAACCTGCACCCCTTTACATTTACACTGGAGTTCAAGAATTATGATCAGCTCTTCCTGGTGGACGACAAGGTAAAATTATTGGTTGATCCGGTTGAATACACCTACGTGGACACCAATGTGTTTTATTATGCCCCTCCTACAATGGAGAGGAAGGACCAGGAGGTTCCTCCCCAGGACAATGTCCTTGGCGGCAGGGCCAAAATCGGAATTCACCTGGATGCTATAGACTCGGATATCAATGTCAGCTACCTGCTCTACGCGGCCGGTAACAAGGGGAAAGTAGGCGAGAGACGATTTCCCGAGGACAGGAGAATCTATCACCTGTTGCTCGGTTTCGAAAAACATTGGATAAAGGGACACAGGCTCATCCTGACCGGAGGATTCAGGGAAGACTACATGTACGAGCCGGCCGGTTCCAAGTCCCTGTCGGATCAGCTAGGGCATTTCGAAGTTGATGCCAAGTGGGCGGTGTACAAGAAACACGGCATCGGCCTTTTCATGAAACACGAGGAAGAATACAAGCTGGGAGCAGGCAGATTCAGGGAGGGAGACTTCGCCCTGGAGTATACCTATGGAAGAATCGCGTCTGCAGCATTCATGTTGAGTTACAGTGGCAATCCCGGCTTTGCGCCCAGAAAGGGTGAGACCAAGTTGTATTTCGGCGGCCAGATAACGTACAGACCTTCGGCCATTGCAAGCCTAAGGCTTTTTGGAGGAAGCCGGAGGGGGGGACAAAGATGCGTAGGCGGACAGTGCAGGATTTACCCGGCGTTTTCCGGGGTTGAACTGGCTGCAACGATACGCTATTGACGGAGGCGCGACATCGGCTACAATTGGGAAAGTTTCTTGGAGAACAAAAAAGGAGGACCTGATAATGCGGTTTTCAAGTTTGTCTTTGTTGAGTGCTCTTGGGCTGGCTTTTTCCGGCCTCTGGATAGCAGGCTGTGGACAGGACCAGTCCAGGAACGAATCCGCCCTGACATGCGATCTTACCTGCAGGGTTGATTCGGATTGCTATTACCAGCAAATATGCGACGACAACGGTTGTTGTCGTTCTGTCCAGGACAGGTCAGAGCTGAAAGGCTATGTAGAGAGTAAGGTAGTCGCAAGCGAAAAGGAAGCCAAGTCGGGAAGCGGCGAATGTACAATAGCCGGGAGTTGGCGGATCTCCCGGATTCCACTCTACTTCAACTCGGGCATTGCAAACGGCACCGGAGCGTACGTGGAGACCGACGAGAAGCTGGGAAAGTCCCTTGTCGTTCTATGCTGGACACGGGTATCGGAAAAGGATGAGTACATGTTGAAGGCCTTCCTGCCTCTTGCGCGATACAAGGCAGGTGCCGAGATTGCCACGGATGAAGTGCAGGCAAGGGTGGAACTTACACACGATTCGTGGGAACTCGACCAATCGGGCAACAAAGTTCCGGGCTCCAGCCAGTCGATACTGGAAGGAGTATCTTATGAAGGAACTGCGACAGTCAGCGCGGACAAGGCCGGTTCAGAAATAGGCCAGGCCTTTCGTGTTGATATCGATACGAATATTGCACAGCCTTTCGGGCCGGTGGATTAGGTTCACCTCCCCATCGGGGGCAGCTTGGACAAAGAGAAAGGAGAGGTTTCGGATACTCGAGACCTTGCGGTTCTCCATGCCTTCACCGCAGCCCTTGCACGCACTGTAAAGGCATCCAGGATATACCTTCCAAACAATGAGGTCTTGCTGACCTTCAAGAGTGAACTCAAGGACCATCTGAAAGAAGTTCTCGAGGAGAACGGCGAACTGGAACTGGATGTCCAGCCCGGTGAAATCAGGTTCCAGGGCTCCACCGTATACAAGGACATAGGTGCTAACAAGGGGTTCGCTTCCAAGATATATAACGATGGGATGAGAAGACTCATTCTTCGCCAGGGCATGACCGAGTCCGAATTGGATGACCTTTTGGATGTCATGGTTACGGACTATGAGGAAGAAGTCAATCTCGAAGATGACCTGGTCACCAAGGTATGGGAAAAAGACTTCACCAATGTTGAAATAACCATTGCAGAAGAAATATTGAGATCCACCGATATATGGGATCCGAACGCGGTTGATCCCGAGAAGGTGGCGAGTTATCTCGAGTATGCCGGGCCTGGAAACGAAGATGAAGAAAACGCCATGGTTCAGGAGTTTTCATTTCTTGGGACGGTCGGCCCGTCCAGCTACCAGCACACGGTTACAATGGAAGAGCTCAAGGAACTTGAAGCAGAGGTGCAAAAGGCAAGGCTTTCCAATCCATTGCTGGCCTTCAACGAGCTTGTGTTCGAATTGCTTGATTCGGATAGGAACCCGGAAGAACTACGTATATTGCTTGAAACCGCTTCAAGAAACCTATACCACATGGCCAGTCAAGGCCTGCTGGAAGCATCAATGGAAACCGTGGAACGTCTGAAGAGCGTCGGCTTGTTGTTGTCCATCCCGGACATGGACGTGGATAAAGAGGTGGAAAACATCCTGGCCAGGGCTTCTTTACAAGCAGCACAAAGAGCCCTGGATTATGCCGAACAGGCACAGGATGTTAGGACCGACGAGCTGATTTCTTTTCTCAAGATTCTCGACGGCACAGTCATAGACCTGCTGTTCGAAAGGCTGGAATCCACGAAAAGGCCCCATGTTCGTTCAGCCCTGGTGGAGGCCCTTACTCACCATTGCGGCAACCGCCATGATATCCTGAGGACGAAACTCCTGGAATCGTCGAACCCGGCTCTACTTAGAGACCTGATAAATATAATAGCTGCAATTGGTGATTCCGGTTTCCTCAAATATCTTCCCAAGTTTCTACGCCACCACGAAGTTCAGGTCAGAGCCGAAGCTGTTCGCGCCCTTGGCAGGTTCAAATCCGCAGAGGTGGTCCCTCTCCTGCTGATGGCCTTGAAGGATCCACAGGAGAGGATCAGACTTACCTCTACCAGGCAGCTTGCGTACTCGGAAGATATCCGGGCCTTTGAAGGCATCAAGGAACGGATCGAATCACAGGATTTCAACAAGTTCAGTATGACCGAACAGAGGTACCTTTTTACCGCTCTCGCCCTGCTGGGAAAGGAATCCGTTGTTTCTTACCTTTCAAGAATGCTGGACGACACCTCTGGCTTTGGCGGACACAGTTCGCCCAAGGGAATAAATGCCGTTCATGCCCTTGCAACAATCGGTACACCGTCGGCCCTGGATGTCCTGAAAAAGGGCGCAACCAAAGGCCCGAGAAAGATCAAGGAAGCTTGTAACAGGGCCTTGTCCAAGCTGGCGAACAAGAGGAGCGGATAGTGAAAGCCTCTATGCCGTCTACAGAGAAAGCTAGGCGTAAGGGCCTTTTCACGCGGCTTGGGAGGCTCTTTATCAACGGCTTGAATTCTTTTTTGAGGAATGCCCGGCTGCATGAACCGAACAACAAGGCATTTCTTCAATCTCTCAACGCTTTGATGGTGTCGATTGAGCCCATCTTCGAAGAAGATTCCCATGCGTCTATCGAGGTGAACAAGGATGCCATCTTCGTTAACGAAGTCAGGGTCAGACCCGATGCCTCCTGCTCGGCCAGTTACCGGGCCCTCATCATCGATTTCAATAGGAGGGGGGTAGGCGGAATCCTGATCAAGGAGGGGTGCAATAAACAGAACCTAATCGACACCGCCCGGATATGGCGTTTCAACGAGCCCGGCGAGGAATCCTTGCTTGACACCCTCAACGAACAAATCAAGGAAGCCGGCGCCGAGCATTTCATCGCGTTTACCAAGCCTCGTTTCATCGCCGACAGTGAAGAAGAGAGCATGGGAGACCCGAGAGAATTTGCTCTTCACGTGTACGGCCAGGCCGTCTCCTACCTTCGAGGCCTGCCCAGGCAAATAGCAATGGGCAAGATGGCCTCGGCCAGGAGAGCCAAGAGACTTGTCCAAAGCTTCGTCGACCTGTCATCAAGGCGTGATTTCAATTTTACGGCCCTGGCTGTAATCAAGAATTATGACGAGTACACGTATTCTCATTCCGTGAATGTATCCGTCCTTTGCATATCCTTCGGCCAGCGGTTGGGATTGTCAAGAAGTGAGCTGGTGGATCTGGGCATGGCAGGCCTTTTCCACGACGTTGGCAAGTTGTCGGTTCCGATCAACATTCTCAACAAGCCTGGAAAGTTTGATTCCGGTGAATGGCAGATAATGAAAAACCATTCGACAAAGGGTTTCATCAAACTCATTTCCATGCCTGAATTCGGTCCGGCTCATTTCAAAAGGGCGATCGTTGCGTTCGAGCATCATTGTGACTATGATCTGGGGGGGTACCCGAGGAAATCGAATCCCAGGCCATTGCACCTGTTTTCCAGGATTTGCGCTATAGCGGATACATACGATGCCATGACATCAAAGCGGATTTACCAGCCGGCCTTTTCTCCGGACCAGGCCATAAAAATCCTCCTGGAAAAGAGCGGTAAGAAATATGACCCGCTGTTGGTCAGGGCTTTTGTCAGCGCAATGGGAGTGTACCCCGTGGGCACCGTGGTCGTGCTCGATACGGGCGAAGTCGGAATCGTGTTGGAGGCCAATCCCTACTCTTTGTCCATGAACAGGCCGAAGGTGAAGCTCGTGGGTAAGTCTCCCGACGATCCTTTGCTTGGAACCGTTGCAGACCTCACCGAGCAGGACGAAAAAGGCAGGTTCAAAAGGACCATATTACATCCGGCGGATCCGGCATTCTTTGGAATAGATGTTGCCAAGTTCTTGTTTTCGGACATACAGACCTCGAATTCTGGCCAAGGAGTATAAATATGTCGAGCATGGACCTTACGGGAAAATCCGCAATCGTAACCGGTGGCTCCAGGGGAATAGGCGAGGCCACGGCTTTGGCTTTTGCAGAGGCAGGGGCAAAAGTGGCGGTCATGGGCCGGAAATTGGAACCACTACAAGAGGTAGTCGCCAAGATCGAGTCAAAGGGAGGAAAAGGCCTTGCCTTGCAGGCCCACGTGGCGAGGCCGGACGAGGTGGGCGCGGCTGTTCGGAAGGCGGTTCAGACTTTCGGTGAACTGGACATCCTGGTCAACAATGCAGCCACCAATCCACATTTCGGTCCCCTCATCGATTGCAGCAATGAATTGTGGGACAAGATTTTCGAGGTCAACCTGAAAGGCTGTTTCCTTGTAACAAAGTCATGTGTGCCCTTCCTGGAAAAGACCGGAGGCTGCATAGTAAATGTGGCATCCGTGGCCGGTCTCAAGCCGTTTCCGCTCATGGGAGTCTATGCCGTGACCAAGGCAGGCATGATACATCTCACCAAGATACTTGCAAAGGAACTCGGCCCCAGAAAAATCAGGGTGAACTGCGTGGCGCCCGGCGTAATCAAGACCAGGTTTTCAAAGGCGATTTGGGAAAATGAGGCCATACTGGATGAGATACTGAAGGGCCATGCCATAGACCGGATTGGAGAGCCTGAAGAGGTCGCTTCTGCAATAATGTACCTTGCATCCAAGGATTCCGCTTATACTACAGGCACGGTCCTCGTCCTGGACGGAGGAGAGATGCTTTAGACAGATCTTGTCCGGGCCCAGCATGATTTCAAATAGATTTCCAGTGGTCCGAACTGAAGAAGATTTTTTAAAATTCCCAACCGATGAATACCCAAAAGTAGTTCCCTGAATGAAAATGATAACTGATTTCTACAAAAGGTATGTGCAAAATTGCCTTTTTCCTATTGTCCGTAAGCTCCATAATGTTACACTAAATTCAGGCCTTGGAGGTTAGATGAAAAAGTTCGGAAAGTACCTTCTGATACGGAAGGTAGCTTCAGGCGGCATGGCCGATGTGTTCAAGGCCAAGGCACTTGGAATCCGGGGATTCACCAAGACATTGGCCATAAAGCGTATCCATCCGCACCTAACCGATGATGCCAGGTTTGTGAGGATGTTTACGGACGAGGCAAAGATAGCCGCAGCATTGCTCCACTCGAATATCGTCCAGATTTACGATCTTGGTGAAACCGAGGGCATTCCATATATAGCCATGGAATATGTGCCTGGCCGTGACCTGTTGGAGGTAGTAAGGAGATGTCATGAAGTAAGGCGCAGATTTCCCGTGGCCTTGGCCTGTAAAGTAGTTTCAGAGGTCTGCGACGGCCTTAATTATGCTCACGAGTTTTGCGGCCTTGACGGACTGCCTCTGGAAATAGTTCACCGTGACGTAACCCCGAGAAATATATTGATTGGGTTCAATGGCACCATCAAGCTCACGGATTTCGGTGTAGCCCGTGCAAGGCAACGGGAAGAAAAGACTGAGGCCGGACTGATAAAGGGCAAGGTGAGGTACTTGAGCCCGGAAGCTGCAAAGGGGCTCGAGGTGGATAGGAGAAGCGATATCTTCTCTTTGGGCTTGGTTTTCATAGAGCTGCTTACTATGAGACCGTTTTTCGACCAGGAGAACGAGCTGGAGGTACTGCTTGCCATCTCTGAAGGCAAGCTTCCCACGGAACGCTTCGACGAGATACCGGAAAGGCTGGTAGGAGTAATAAAAAAGGCACTTATCACGGACAGGGAAAGCCGTTTCTCGACGGCAAAGGAAATGAAGGAGGCCCTTCAAAGTGTAGCAGGAGATGAAATAGAGCAAGTCGGCCCGTACGAAGTCGCATCAGCCATGCATTTTTTATTCTCCAAAGAAATTGAAGACGAACGCTACGACGATCAGAGAATCGAAGAAGCTATTGTTGCAAAGATGGAGAAGTCCAGGACAGGAAGATCGATTCGGCCATCGCCAGTGACCAGGCCGGGACCGCCTCCCATGCCTCCGGATGCCCGGGAGGAGTCCCTAGAGTCCGAGCACGACGTCATCCCCTTGAGCACGGACCTGGAAAATGGTGATACCGGTTCCCTGGAGGTGGAAATACTGACGCCTGTCCCGGATCCACGGGACATCAATCCTTCGTCGGATGCACGGTCGTGGGAAGAAGTAGATGTCACCGATGCAGCCCCGGATTCAATTTTGGGCGCCAGTCCAAGTAAACTATTTTCCCTGGAAAACAGTGACTCCGGCCCGATAGCAGCGCCCGAAAAGGGCAAGGCCGAAGACAAGCCGGGGCAGAAATACATCGAGCCCGGCGGTATACGGCCTGTTCCCCCATCTTCCCAGCCACAGGCGCTGGATGGGACTTTGGAACAAGACGGCGTGAAACCTGATTTCGAAGGAGACCTCGCCAGGACTTCGTTGGTGCACGTCTTCCATACCCTTGCCGAGGAAAAATCCACAGGCCGGTTGGATGTAAAGCGCGAGCCGGTTCAAAAGGCCATATTTTTCAAGCAGGGTGAACCCCTGTTCGCAACTTCTAACGTGGAGGCCGAGCTGTTCGGTGAACACATAATTTCAAAAGGGATATTGTCCAGGGATGCTGTGGAAAAGGCCCTCGGCGAGGCAGCCCTGAAGCACGTAAGTCTTACAGCGGCCCTTCTGGCCATGGGACTACTGGCGCCTCACGATCTGTACAGGCATCTCTTGGAGCAGGTACGTGACAAGATACTGGATCTCTTTTCCTGGGTAAGCGGACAGTACGCATTTTACGCAGGTATCGATCCGCCCAGTACGGGCTATCCCCTAGGCTTGAATGCATACTCGCTGTTACTCGAAGGAATCAGGGAGCACGTCTCTGGTGTCATCATCAAGCGATCTATCGAGCCGTACTATCATCATCTGGTATTAAGGACCGGCGGAGCGCTTCCCGCCGATCTGAGACTGTCCGGCAAGGAACAGAGGATACTCAATCTTGTTGGCACAGGAGGCAAAGACCTTGGCAGCCTTATGACGCAGTCCATGAATGAAGAATTGACATTCAAGGTAATTTACCTGTTAAAAGAGATCAGGCGCATAACGTTTGTTTCGAAATAAAACGCACGGATAACCAAAAAATTGACGTTGATTCGCTGAAATCCTTTGCTGTTGACAACAGGTCTTAATTAGGCCCTCCCCACCCAGGTTGATTTTCAAGGTGCCTAAAATATGCTGTTATTTCATGAAGTAGGGGCGGTTCGCGAACCGCCCATGCGAGATCCAATCCTAATAATTTATATTTTATCTCCCGTACCAGGCCGGCTTTCCACCGCCCTCACTCCCTTTTGTCCCCCTCTCCCGCAGAGCTGGCAAGGGGAATTGTTGCTGGGCATTGACACATGTAAATGTTAGGGGCTATTTTTTACTAACAAGCAAGTGGGAGCATCTCATGGAAAGACGGCCGAGCTGGTTGACTTTGCATGTACTTTATCTCGCTGTCCTCATTCCCTTGACTGCATCAGCCCAAAGGGTCACAAAGCTGGCGGTAACCGAGATAAAGGCCCGAAGGGGCGTGGACCCGGTGCTTTCAAGGGTCATAGAGGAGTATTTGACCTTCGAGCTCGCAAAGATCAAGGGGTTCCAGGTAATCGGACGTGACGACATACTTCGCATGCTCGACCATGTACAGCAGAAGCAGATGCTTGGTTGCAACGATGAGTCATGCCTTGCCGAGATAGGTGGTGCTCTTGGTGTTGACAAGATTGTTGGCGGCTCCATGGACAAGGTTGGAGAGTCCATCCTCCTGACCTTGAAGCTGATAGACATAAGGCATGGGACAGTGGAGCGCAGGGAGATGGAGAGGCTCAAGGGAACAAGCGAGGAGCAGGCCCTGGACGGTATAATGCACCTATATCGTAGGATGTTCTCCATGGAGCTGGGCCAAAAAGCCGGGGATGGCAGTGGAGGGTACCGTGTTTGGGGGTGGGTATCCGGTGGTTCTGCCGTGGCCTCCGTGGTTGCCGGAGGAGTGCTCTTGGCGCTTGGGCGCAGGGATATCGGTGATGCCAACAGTCTTGCGGACCAGAGCAAGACAGGGGACGTGCTCTTGTCCGAGGTTGAGGACCTCGAGGGTCGCGGCAGGACCAGGAGCCTGGCAGGGGGTGTTCTGCTGGGTGTTGGAGGTGCTCTTGGTGTACTTTCATTGATTCTTTTCTTGCTTGAGCCGGAGGATGTGTCGAGCGAAGAGGTGGCAGCGGTCCCTGTTCTTTCCGGCGGAGTGCTCGGCGTTGTAGCCGGAGGGCGCTTCTGATGCGGCGAAAAGTGTCCATTGGTTTTGTTTTGATGCTTTTGATTTCTTTCCTCGGCTGCGAGGGAGTGAACTACGATGATACCCGGTTCAAGTGCGGCGAGCCTGGCCAAGGCTGTCCAAGTGGCCAGACATGCTGTGATGACGGGTACTGCAGAAGGGTATGCGGTGGAGATGTAGACACGGACACAGATACCGATACGGACACCGACATAGATACTGATTCGGATACCGATACGGACATCGATATAGACACCGACACTGATACCGATACAGATACAGACACAGACACGGACACAGACACAGACACAGACACAGACACGGACACAGACACAGACACAGACACAGATACGGACACAGATACGGATACGGATACGGATACGGATACAGATACAGATGCAGACACTGATACCGATACAGATACCGACACTGATACTGACACCGACACGGATACAGATACCGACACTGATAGCGATACCGACACTGATACCGATACCGATACGGACACGGATACGGACACGGATACAGATATCGACACGGATACTGATACTGACACAGACGAATTCGTCCTTATACAGGCAGGCACATTCTGGATGGGCAGCCCGTCAGGTTGCCCTGGACCT
>JAADFL010000058.1 GCA_013152945.1 Deltaproteobacteria bacterium
TCGTTGTTATGCCGTTCGAAAAGAGGGTGCTCCATAACTTCTATTTGAATAAAGAGATCTCCGCGTTTTCCATGGTTTTTTCCAATATGTCCCTCTCCGGAGATTTTTAAAATGTGACCTGTATCCACGCCGTGGGGAATCCCGACCTGTAACTCGGCCTCGGCCATGACCCGGCCGTCGCCCCTGCATTCGTGGCAAAGAGAGGATGGATGAATTCCCAGGCCGTTACATTTTACACATTTTCTCGGGAGCTTGATTAGTCCGCGCCCGCTTTGAATGGAACCGGTCCCTTTGCATTCCTCGCAATATATTGGCGTTGACTTGGATGATATTCCAGAGCCGTTGCAACTGGTACATTTTTCCAGCCTTGGAACAATAATTCGCTTTGTACCACCCAAGGCCGCTTCTGCCAGAGGCACTTTCAACCTGGCGTTAATATCATCACCATTTACAGGCGTGGCGGAATCCCTTTTCTTTGAAAGGAATCCCCCGTTGGTATCGGCAGGTTCATCATGTAGGCACCTGGCGCTGTCATAGCTTGCCCGCCGGTCCGGATCCGACAGGACGGCATACGCCTCTTGTACGGTTTTGAAATGCTCGGTAGCTTCGATATTGCCGTTATTCTTGTCAGGATGGTGCTTGTAAGCCTGGTTCCTGAAGGCCTTCTTGACCTCTTCAATGGATGCGTTTCTGCCGATGCCCAAAATTTCATAGTAGTTCATGTTGCTGGCGGCCTCCGGGAAACTTATCTGTTCAGAATCGGAACTTGCGGCACTTGAATCCTGAAAGAGGAAATTTTCCCTCCTCTATGCTTTGTACTATGGATCATCTTGGGGATTATTCGGGGAGTCATCATCAGTGGATGCATTTACATAGATCCGTTCCGCAATCAACTGTGAAATGTCGCTCAATTTGTCGTAATATTCCCTCAATCCGTCAAGGTCAACATCCTGGCTCCTCATAAGCTCCTCCAATTCATCCACTGCCTGTTGGACATCTGCTCTTTCTGCTGCGGACAAGACCTCACCGTATTCTTCCAGAGAACGTTTCGTCGAATAAATAAGAGTTTCGCAGTCATTCTTGAGTTCGACTTCTTCCAACCTTCGTTTGTCCTCTTCCTTTTTAGCCTCTGCTTCGGCAATTAGTTTGTCAATTTCATCCTCTGTGAGGCCCGAGGATGCGGTTACAACTATGCTTTGTTCCTTGCCGGTCCCGAGGTCCCTGGCAGAGACATGTACAATCCCGTTGGCATCGATGTCGAAGGCGACCTCTATCTGCGGAACGCCCCGTGGAGCAGGCGGGATGCCCACAAGGGAAAACCTGCCCAGCGTGATATTGTCAGCCGCCAGATCACGTTCTCCCTGTAGTACATGTACGTCAACCTGGGGTTGGTTATCGACTGCAGTTGAGAAAACCTGGGCTTTCCTGGTCGGAATGGTGGTGTTTCTTTCTATCAGTTTGGTGAATACACCTCCTGCTGTTTCAACACCTAGAGACAACGGGGTGACATCCAGCAGCAGTACGTCTCTTACCTCGCCCTTGAGCACCCCTCCCTGGATTGCTGCTCCAATGGCAACGACTTCATCGGGATTTACCCCCCTATGAGGCGATTTGCCGAAGAAATCCTGTACTGTTTGCTGAACCAGCGGCATCCTCGTCATGCCGCCTACGAGTATGATTTCATCGATTTCCTTCTTATTGATGGCTGCATCGGATAAAGCCTGCTCACAAGGAATGACCGTCCGATCAATAAGGTCTTTGACCAGGCTTTCCATGGTTTCACGGGTTATCTTTATTGCCAGGTGCTTGGGACCGGATTCATCGGCTGTTATGAAAGGCAGGTTGACTTCGGTTTTTTCGGAAGCTGAGAGTTCGTGCTTGGCCTTTTCGGCCGCTTCCTTGAGACGTTGCAAGGCCATGCGGTCTTCGCGAAGGTCTACGCCATGGTCTCTTTTGAATTCTTCCGCCAGGTAGTCTACAAGTCTCAAATCGAAATCTTCACCACCGAGGTGGGTGTCACCTGCAGTCGATTTCACGGAGAAGACGCCGTCGGATATTTCCAGTACCGATATATCGAATGTACCTCCGCCCAGGTCATATACGGCTATCTTCTGGTTACCCTTTTGTTCCAATCCGTACGCCAATGCCGCGGCCGTAGGCTCGTTTATTATTCTAAGAACGTTCAGTCCTGAAATTTTCCCTGCGTCTTTCGTGGCTTGCCGTTGGCTGTCATTGAAGTATGCCGGGACCGTTACTATTGCGTCGGTGACGACTTCACCCAAATAATCTTCAGCAATCTCCTTCAGCTTTGTCAATATCATCGCAGAGATCTGGGAAGGTGAATAATCCTTGCCCTTTACCCTTGTCCAAACATCTCCGTTGTCTGCCTTTATCAGCGTGTAGGGGCATTTGGAAAGGTCGCTCGCGACTTCAGGGGAATCAAATTTCCTTCCGATGAAACGCTTGATGGCGAAAATCGTACTCTCCGGGTTGGTCTCGGCCTGTCGTTTCGCCATCTGTCCAACCAGGATATCACCTTCATCTGTGAATGCCACTATTGATGGCGTTGTTCGACTTCCTTCTGCATTGGGAATGACGACAGGCTCGCCTCCTTCCATTACAACGACGCAACTGTTGGTCGTGCCGAGATCGATACCGATTAACTTGCTCATCTACCTCCCCCTTTTCTGCTATTTATCACTTTTTTCGCCGTCAGCGGGTAGCTTTTTCGATATTGCATCGTTATTAACATTTCCACCGGAGTTGTCGTTGCCGGGCTCCCCATCCCGGCTTCCATCGAAATCACCCGTGTCTTCCGGGTCTTCATCCCGGTTTTGAGCTTCTTCGGGTGGGCCTGCAACGATAACCATTGCCGGCCTCAATAGGCGCTCGTTTATCATGTAACCTCTTTGGTACACCTCGATAATGGTTCCAGGTTCGAATCCCTTTTTGTTTCTTTGGGCGAGCGCTTCATGAATGGACGGGTCAAATCGATCATTGACCTTTCCAAAAGGTACTATTTTGTGCTTGTCCAGGGTATCCACAAGCTGTTGGTAGACTATCTGTATGCCCTGTACAAGCGCGGTGGCATCGCTGTCAGCGTGCTCCACAGCCCTTTCCAGGTTGTCGATTACAGGCAACAGGTCTCTGGCCAGGTCTTCAGCCGCCCTGGCTTTCATTTCCTTTTTTTCTCTGGCAATACGCTTCTTGTAGTTATCGAAGTCGGCCGCAACACGAAGGAGCTTGTTACGTAATATTTTTTCAGTGCTTTCCTCTTGTTCTTCAGGTTCTTCCTCAGTGCCCTCGTCTATTTTTGTTTCAAGTATCGTTCGAGTTCTATCTGTTTTTCCTGCCGACTCCGATTCGGCAAGGCCCTCTTCGATCTTTTGTTCCCGGGCATCTCCTGAATCCTCACCTTCCAATTCCCGGAGGAGATCGTCAACACCATCAACCTTGAGATATCCATCTTTTTTATTGGTCACTTGATTAATCTCCCCGATCATCCCGCAGAACCTCGCCGAGCAGCTTGGCGGTGTAATCTACAAGGGGAATTATTTTTGGGTAGTTCATGCGCCTGGGACCGATTACCCCAAGGCTGCCCACCGGTTCTGTACCAGGCCCGAATGGGACCGCCACGACACCGACTTCTTCACAGTTGTCGTGTGAACATTCGGAGCCTATGAACACCTTGATTCCACGGGATCGTATTGCCGCATCGAGCAGTCTGACCAGGAATTGTTTTTCATGAAAAGCTTTGTATATAGCCTTCAATTTATCGATTTTTGAAAATTCAGGGTGTTCGAAAAAGTTTTCCTCACCCAGAAGCGTTATTTGTGCATCCATCCTTTTTTCCAACAGCTTCATACCAAGATTGACAGCCCGGCTCAAAATTTTATCGTACTCGACCTGTTCCCGTACAATCTCATCCATCAATTGTTGCCTGACTTCGGAGAGTGACAAGCCTGAAAATGTGTAGTTCAAATAGTTGGCGGCTTGATCCAAGTCGGATTGAGAGGCAGTGAAATCCACGTCAAGGAGTTTGTTGTGCACAGAACCTGTTTCATCCACAAGTATTCCGAGAATATCCTTATCCCTGATGTTCACGAACTGGATATGTTTGAAAGCGACTCTGTCCGCATCGGCTTGCATTACTACGCTGGCCTGATGGCATAGCGAAGATAAGGTCATGCCTGCCTCCTCCAAGGTGGAGGACTGTTCGCACTGGTATGATTCCATGCTGGCTTTGATGCTTTCCCTTTCTTTCGTGGAGAGTCTATGAAGACGAACAAGGTGGTTCACGTAATACCGAAAACCTTCATCCGTGGGGATCCTGCCCGCAGAGGTGTGAGGCTGGTCGAGCAGCCCCAGAGTGTGTAATTCGGCCATAGTGTTTCTGATAGTGGCCGGAGAAACACTGAAATCGAAATTTTTTGCAATGGTGCGGGAACTCACGGGTTTGCCTGTTTGAATATAATTATCAATTACTGCAATCAGGATACGGCGATCTCGTTCATTCAAATCCATGTACATCACTTCACCCGACCTACCCGTTTTTCAAAGGTAGGAAATCTTTTTCTTAGTTTATTAACGAACACACATAAACGTGTCAAGGAGTTAGAATGGTTTGGGAAATCTTGCTACAGATGGATTAGAGTCTTTGGGGTGATCTACCTGTTTCCTTTACGCAGCCAGTGGGCCTTCAACTGCGGTCCTCTGAACCTGGCCTGGCTTCCCAGTTCTTCCTCAATGCGTATGAGCTGGTTGTACTTACAGATGCGATCAGTCCTGGAAGCTGAACCTGTCTTGATCTGTCCTGTGCCCAAGGCAACCGTCAGGTCTGCGATGAATGTGTCTTCAGTCTCGCCTGACCTGTGGCTGACCACAGCGGAATATCCGTGGGATTGGGCCATCTGGATCGCAGATATGGTCTCGGTGACTGTCCCGATTTGGTTGAGCTTGATCAAGATTGCGTTTGCAACGCCTTTTTTGAAGCCTCTTGCCAGCCTTTCGGTATTTGTAACAAATATGTCGTCACCGATTAGTTGAATGCGCTTTCCGAGCCTCTCGGTCATTATTTGCCAGCCGTCCCAGTCGTCTTCGGCCAGGCCGTCTTCGATTGCTACTATCGGGTAACGTTCCACCCATTTGCCCCAGAAATCCGTCATCTCTTCGGAATTTCTCGATGAGCCGTCGGATTTGGAGAACACGTATTTGCCGTCTTTAAAGAATTCGCTTGCAGCAGGATCCAGGGCCAGTCCAACATCCTCTCCCGGTTTATACCCTGCCCGCTCTATGGCTTGCACGAGTAGTTGCGGGGCCTCTTCATTGGATTGCAGGTCGGGCGCAAAGCCCCCCTCGTCACCAACAGCCGTCCGGTAACCCTTTTCCTTGAGCAGGGTCTTCAAGGCATGGAACACCTCTGATCCCATGCGGATCGCCTCCCTGAACGTATCCGCGCCAAAAGGCACTATCATGAATTCCTGGGGATCCACCTTGTTGTCTGCATGTTTGCCTCCGTTGAGCACGTTCATCATAGGTACCGGTATGTCACGTGCAAAAGGTCCTCCAAGGTATCTGTACAGAGGAAGTCCCAGCGCATCTGCCGCAGCCCTTGCCGCTGCCATTGAAACGCCGAGGATGGCGTTTGCCCCGAACTTGGACTTGTTGGGCGTGCCGTCAAGTTTGATCATTTTGGCGTCCAACTCGGTTTGGTGAAGTGCATCCATCTCCATGATTGCAGGGCCCAGGTGCTCCTGTACGTTGGCCACTGCCTTGAGTACTCCCTTCCCATTGTACCTGGACTCATCATTGTCCCGAAGCTCGACTGCCTCGTGTACACCGGTTGATGCCCCGGACGGGACTATAGCTCTTCCGAAAGCGCCGCATTCCAGCCCGACATCAACCTCTATGGTTGGGTTACCTCTTGAGTCCAGAATCTCTCTCGCAGCCACGTAATCTATTGCCGTGTCACACATTTTCTTTTCCTCCCCCTGGCTGATTCCAGTCTTGGCCAGGAGTTTTTATTACAGCTTTTTTTATGGTTGAATCAAGTGCTAATTCAAGTGCCGCTGTATGTATTTCTGCAGCAACATGGATCGGGTTTTTCAAAAAAAGGCCGGGTTTTGTCTTTGCCTTGCAAAAAAATTGCACCTCGAGGCCGTACTTTTGCAAGGCATCCTTGGGACTAAAGCCGACAATCTTTTGTGCAGCCTTGAGTGTTGCGCCGCACGAGGCCTGCCTCTTTGCCCGGACGGATGAGAGCTTTTCTGTTTCATCAAGTGTTACTATGAGTTCAGGAGCACCAAAGAGCTCACCGTATTTGCCGAAACGTTTATTTCGGGCAAGTGTACAACAGGTTGCGGGACATTCGGCGCCAATCACCCTCCTGCCTGACGCAATCAATGGAATATCCTTTGCCTTGCAGAGAATTGACAAATGATCGCTCAAGTCAGGGTGGTAAAGAAAGTCCAGGACCAGTTCGGATGCTTCGAGCATCTGCTCGAAGTTTTTTGGAAACGCCTTTTCGGGTTCGTCTACAAGTTCGGGGAACGGCCCTTTAATATTGATAATTGACAAGTCCAGTTCGAATTGTGCCTCGCTGATTGCTTCCGTTTTGTGCTCACCCATGCCATCTCGTTGAACAAGGAGTACTTTTTGGGGTGCATTCATTTTCTCTCCGTGGATACTTTCTATTGTGAACAAACTCCTTCCCGCCGGACAACATAGGACTGCCGAAACCAAACATCAAGAGAGATTTAAGT
>JAADFL010000059.1 GCA_013152945.1 Deltaproteobacteria bacterium
TGGGACGTATAAATTGCGGGTATTGGCCGGGGTAAGATGCGAAGAGGCTCCTTGCAAAAGAGTTGGGCCGGGATAGCTGATTAATAGTCCCAGCCCTCATGAAATGAACACTGGATCTTGTACTTGCCAAAGGCCAGGGAGCGTACATTTCCTGTTTTTTATGGTTTCATATTGTGTTGTTTGCCATGCCTGGTGCTGAAAACCTTTCATCCAAATCAACAATATAAACCCTTTGCAGGTTATTACATGCATGCCATGCCTTAATTTGGCCCTTAAAAAAGCAAGGCATGAAAAATCAACTTGGGTGGGGAGCATGGTGTATGATACAGCTTGACTGGGAGGATGAGCATGGAAGTGAAAGTAACCTGGCTTGGACATTCAGCCACATTGGTAGAGACAAACATGGTAAAAATTATCATCGATCCATTCCTTTCAGGCAATTCGTTGAGCCCGGTTGGCCCGGACGAAGTGGACGTTGACATGATCATCGTGACGCACGGTCATGCCGATCATCTGGGTGACACCCTGGATATCGCTCGCCGTACAGGGGCCATGGTTTTGTCCAACTTCGAGATAGTGACCTATCTCCAGGGACAGGGCCTGGAGAATTTGCATCCCTTGCACATCGGAGGCGGCAGGAATTTTGAATGGGGACGGGTAAAGCTAACCATCGCCCACCACGGATCGAGTTTGCCCGACGGCACATACGGCGGAGCACCGGCAGGTGTGTTAATGGATCTGGGCGGAGTGCGTATATATCACGCAGGAGATACGAGTTTATTCTACGACATGAAGCTCATCGGTCACGGCGGTCTCGATTTGGCGCTGCTTCCAATCGGGGACAACTTTACCATGGGCCCTGACGACGCACTAGAGGCGGTGAAGTTATTAGCACCGGACATGGTGATTCCCATACACTACAACACATTCGACATGATTCAGCAGGATCCAGCAGAATGGGCCATTGCGGTCAAGCAAGAAACAGGTGTGGAAGTAAGCCTGCTTGAGCCGGGAGAAAGCTTGGAACTTCTACAATAGCCATAAAGCCGCCACGCCATTATCTTTCAGAGTGCTTACCAGAGTCGAGGTGGTTTAAAACTTGTTTTTTAATCCATTGAGGCAGGTGAAAGCCAAAGGCTATCGTTGTCACGAGAAACAAGGTGTGTAGGCATCTTTTTTCACAATGCTTGTAATATATTGAAATAATTTGCTATTCCTGCAGGGATGAGAATCAACGTGGGTAAGGACTGTGGGTAAGGACTGTGTATTAACATATCTAGATGGCCAGCCATAGAAACACCTCCCTGTTGCCCTTTGGTCCGGGCAAGTGGGAGTCTGCCCGGCCTTGTACTTGAAACCCGAGCTTGATCGCACTTTTTTCCACTCGTTCAACAGCTTCCATTCGAAGATGATCTTCCCTTACAACTCCGCCTTTACCCACGAGTCCTCGATCCAATTCGAACTGTGGCTTGACCATTAAGAGGCAATCAGCATTTGCGGACAGGCAATCCTTGAGCTTGGGAAGTAATAAGGTAAGAGAAATAAAAGACACGTCCATTACAGCAAGATCCGCTTTTTCATCCAGGAGGTCCGGTTCGAAGTGCCTGAAGTTGGTTCTCTCGAACAACACGACCCTTGGATTTTTCCGTACTGACATTGCGACCTGGCCGTAACCGACATCTATGCCAAAGACTTTTTTGGCACCACCTTTCAAAAGACAGTCAGTAAAGCCGCCGGTGGAAATCCCAACATCGATTGCCACCCTGCCTGCCGGAGACAATCCGAAGTCTTCAAGCGCTCCGGCCAGTTTGACGCCCCCCCTCGAGACATAAGGATGATCCGGCTCTTTAACGGTTATTTTTGTGCCTGGCAATACCAGGAATCCAGCCTTTGTAACCGGAATATTTTCGATCATCACCTTGCCTGCCATGATCATACCCCTCGCCCTTTGCCTTGTAGAAACAATGCCTTTTTCAACCAGCATGATGTCCAATCGTTTCTTTTTTAACTTGGGTGAGGGCATAATAATTGCTCGATTCAAAGGTGCTTCAAAGGCCTGCTGCATGGTCCGTGATTGATTGGCAGAGCTCTCTTCGAATCACTTCGGTTATATGCTCCTTTGAAAGTCCACATTTTCTACGTAATGCTTCCGCCGGACCATGAGGAATGAATCGGTCCGGGATACCGATATTCTTTACACGGTAAGGCATGGCATTATTATGGGCGAGCAGCTCGAGAACAGCGCTCCCCATGCCGCCCCTGGAAGCATTTTCTTCTATTGTAACCAGCAATGATGCAGGCTTTACAAGGTCGAGAATCATGTGTTCATCGAGTGGCTTGATGAAACGCAAGTCACCGATAGCAACGCCTATTCCTTCTTTTTCCAAATCCCTGGCAGCCGTGATTGCCTTATATAGGACAGGACCGGCACCGAGGATGACCACATCCATTCCAGGAGCGCCCAGTAATATCTCCCCTTTTCCAATCTCGATTTCTTTCGGGGCTCCATCGAGAGACACTCCCTCGCCTGCACCCCTTGGGTAGCGTAGGGCAAAAGGATGCCGGCAATTGATACCCGACAGTAGAAGATGCCTCAATTGGTTTTCATCCCTTGGTACGGCAATTACCAAGTTTGGAATGCTCCGCAGGTACGAGAGGTCGAATACTCCATGGTGGGTGGGACCGTCTTCTCCGACAAGGCCGGCCCTGTCCATGGCCAACACAACCGGAAGATCCTGCAGGCATACGTCGTGAATCACCTGGTCATATGCCCTTTGCATGAAAGTGGAATAAATCGCCACCACCGGCTTGAAACCTTCTATTGCAAGTCCTGCTGCAAATACCAGCCCGTGTTGTTCTGCTATTCCAACGTCATGGAAACGCCCGGGAAAACGCTCGGCGAAATACTCCAGCCCGGTTCCACTAGGCATGGCCGCGGTAATCCCGATGATTTTATCATCCTTTTCAGCAAGTTCGACAATGGTTTTTCCAAAGACCCTGGTGTAAGAAGGCGGAACCTTCTTTTTTTTGTATGGTTTACCTGTCTTTTGGTCGAATGGCCCTACTCCGTGGAAATGGCAGGGATCCTTCTCTGAAGGGCCATAGCCCTTGCCCTTTTTTGTCCTGACATGGACCAAAACCGGCCGTTCCATATTCCTCGCATTGTCAAAGGCCTCGATAAGCCTGTCGATTCTGTGTCCGTCAATTGGACCGATATATTCGAACCCCAGCCCCTCGAAGAGCAAACCCGGTGTGAGTAACGCCTTCGACGATTCCAAGGCCCTATGTACAAGGTTTACCAAGGGTTCACCTACGTGTGGAAGGCTCCGGAGAAATGTTTTGGTTTCTTTCCTCCAATTGGTAACCATTAAGCTGGTGAGTTTCCTGGACAGCCACGAACTTATAGAACCTACACTTTTCGAGATGGACATCTCGTTGTCATTCAGGACTACTATCAGGTTGCCTACCTTGTTGCCGGACTGGTTCAATCCTTCGAAGGCAAGGCCGGCAGTGAGACTTCCATCTCCAATGACGGCTACGACCTTGCCTTTTTCACCCTTCAACCTCATGGCTTCCGCTATACCTGCAGCCGCAGAGATCGATGTAGAAGAATGTCCGACATTGAAGCGGTCATGCTCGCTTTCCTCGGTCCTTGGAAAACCTGAAATTCCACCTGATTGTCTCAAAGTGTGGAACGAGTCGCGCCGCCCGGTGAGGATCTTGTGGGCATAGCTTTGGTGTCCGACGTCCCAGATCAGTCTGTCATTTGGTGAATCGAAGCACCTATGCAATGCTATGGTAAGTTCTACAACTCCCAGGCTTGGTGAAAGGTGGCCTCCGTTCCTGGATACCACTTCGATTATCATTTCCCTTATTTCGCCGGCCAGGGTGTCGAGTTCGGCCAGGGCCAATTTTTTCAGGTCAGATGGATTGTTTATGGCCGGGAGGATGGTCATGTTGAAAAACCTCCTGCTAGCCCAAGATTTCCTTAATCTTGGATATGAGTCGATCCAATTCCAGGGGTTTTGTAAAATAGTCTATGGCGCCACAAGCCAGGCCTTCCTCTATATCTTCTTTCGATTTCTTCGCTGAAATGAATATCACAGGGATATCTTTGTACTCCGTGTTTTTCTTGATCGACCTGCATAGCTCGAATCCATCAATCCAGGACATCAACACATCTAGGAGCACCAAATCGGGTCTGTCCACGTACAGCGTACTTAAGAGGCGCAGACCATTCGTAGCTGTTAGAATGTCATATCCTTCCAGTTCGAGAGCTGTCTTGAGCATCTCCCTGGTTTCCTTTTCATCGTCAACGATTACTATTTTCTTGGCCATTTCACACCCCCAATACCTGTGAGCAGTTAGTGGAAAGAATCCTCTTGCCGATATGCTCCAGGCTACCTTTTGTCCTCCATTCCTTTGGCCAGGATCTCCAATTTTTTCTCTGCTTCGTCGAGTTTTTGGTTGCCGAGTTTTACGAGTTTGATGCCTTTTTCATATTCCAAGAGAGATTCATCAAGTGAAAGCTCACCTTGCTCCAACCTTTCCACTATGCCTTCCAATTCTTCCAGTAAATCTTCGAACCTCTTTTCTTCAGTTTTCTCTGTTTTTCCCGGTCCGGTCATATGTCCTCCAAGGCCCCAAAATCTAGCACAGGAAAAAAAGATGGCAAATTTAAAAAACAATAGCAAGAATAATAGAGCCGTCGCCAATAATATTTTCCAGATCCCGCCGGCTCTGCGAGCGGCTGGCCTGGTTGTCTCTCCCCGAAGTAACTGCAGGTATTACTTCACCATCGCGCCTCGCCTAGTCACTATGGCCAGGGCATTATAAAAATATGGAGTAGTTGTAGATAGTCTTTTATCTAATCGATTAATCTCAAAGCATGCATTTAATCAGGTCGGATGCCCAAACAGCAATCAATTTGCGCAAAGACACTTGTATTCTATGGCTCCACCACTACTTGGTACAAGTTTGCACTGGTAACCCGCCGGACAGGAATCCCAGCGCGGATCGCACGATGTAGTGCAAATGCCTTCAATCGCGGGTCCGCTTTGGTAGTAACATTCATCAAAACCATATTGGATACAGTCCCTCGAAATCCTGCAGGGTATCGGGCATTGAGGCGTCTGGCTGCACTCACACATGCCAATCCGGTAATTACAAACATAGGGCTGTGGGCATGGAGTCGTAAAATCGCATTTGGCCGAGCAGTCATTTCCATTTCCGGTATCAATGCAGACTTCAAGACCGAAGGGGATGCAATCCTGGTCGATTTTACAGTCGATTGGGCATTGGGGTATTTCGGGAGCACATTCACATTCGCCATTCTTGTTGCAAACGTAACCATCAGGGCAAGGAGCATCGAGCCCGCATTTTTGGGTACATTGTGCAAATCCATTGCCGATATCGCTGCAATTCTCAAGATCATAAGGCCAACAGAAAGGATCGTCCTTACATTCAACCGGGCATTGTGCCGGCTCTGGTTCACAGGTGCATAACCCATGAACGTCACATACATAACCGGTAGGACAGGATTGTGTATCATTGCATTTTGCGGTGCACTCGTTTATGCCGTCATCATTCACATCATCACAGCCATCGAGCCCCAAGTTCGAGCAGTCCCCGGCATTTTCGCATTTTACAGGACATTCCATGGGACACTCGCAAAGCCCTGAGGCATAGTTGCACGAATATGGTTCAGGACAAACATGATCCGTATCGCACTTCCTTGTACAATGTCCTGAAACCAGATCAGAGACGCACAGTGTCAGTCCATGGTCATAGCAATCCGGGCTCCTGCGACATTGGAAGTAACCACAACTATCACCATCAGTAGGATCGCACTGGTCACCTATGCCATCCTTGTCCTTGTCCTCTTGGCCTGGATTCTTGGCAAACACGCAGTTATCACAGACATCTCCTATTCCATCCCGGTCTCTATCAGCCTGGTCCTCATTAGGTGTCTTGGGGCAGTTGTCACATACATCACCGGTCTTGTCTTTGTCGACATCGGATTGATCATGGTTGGGAACTGACGGGCAATTGTCACAAATGTCGCCTATGCCGTCATTATCGCTGTCTGATTGATCATCCCCGGCCATTTCAGGGCAGTTGTCGCATGCATCACCAATATTGTCCTTGTCGACGTCCGATTGGTCGTTGTTGGTTATATTCGGGCAATTGTCACAAGCATCACCAAAGCTGTCATTATCAGAGTTATCCTGGTTGAAATTGGGTGTATCCGGGCAGTTATCCTTGTCATCCGGTATGCCGTCATTGTCTCTGTCCCCAGGTGGCGTGCAGGCTACCTCGCATAGCCCATCATTGCACTCCCAGTGGGCATTATTGGGGTTGATGCACGATCCATCGGGTATAGGTTGTGTGCAGTCCTGTGCAGTTTTGCAGCAACCATAATCACCGCAACCGGTTCCTGTGTCCGTGTCCGTGTCGGTGTCGGCATCCGTGTCAGTGTCAGAGTCGGTGTCCGTATCAGTATCCGTGTCGGTGTCAACGTCGGTGTCCGTATCAGTATCCGTGTCCGTGTCAACGTCGGTGTCCGTGTCAGTATCCGTGTCCGTGTCAACGTCGGTGTCCGTGTCGGTGTCAACGTCAGTATCCGTGTCGGTGTCACAACGTCAGTATCCGTGTCGGTGTCAACGTCGGTATCCGTGTCCGTGTCGGTGTCAACGTCGGTATCCGTGTCCGTGTCAGTGTCAATGTCCGTGTCAGTGTCAGTGTCAACGTCGGTATCCGTGTCCGTGTCAGTGTCAATGTCCGTGTCAGTGTCAGTGTCAGTATCCGTGTCAATGTCAGTATCAGTATCAGTATCAGTATCACCGGTTGGTGTGTGGTCGCTGCTACATCCTATAACTCCAAGCGTTGATGCCAGCACAACCAATACGAAAA
>JAADFL010000060.1 GCA_013152945.1 Deltaproteobacteria bacterium
CCACCTCCACTAACAAGCCATAGGCAGCCGAATGTTTTCCAAGCAATAATCTAATAGCTCAAATACCATGTTACTGCAACTCGAATTCAAAGAGGGTGAGGTGAACATGCTTTACTGATTTTACCCTCATATTGCGATTTTATTAGATAGGTTTATCATGATATGGATGTTTTTTCTCAAGCACAAATTTCCGGGTATCTTTATGTTGGTCGCTGTTGCATTGCAACAAGGAACAGGCAAATGCGGTGAGGTGAATCAATGGATCCAGGTTGTCGAGATACGAGACCCGTATTCTGGTGTCAAGGGGTTGACCGCGTTTCTCGAAGAGCGAGGTATTCCGTACTTGGATGTTTTGAAAAAGAAAAAATGGAACCCAGGAGGTTGCAAGGTTCTTTGGATAGGCTCTTTCGCAACAGCTTCAAGCCAGAAAGTGGCTCGATTCGAACTCGGGCACAATCAAGCGATTCATCCTGCACGGGGGCGTGGTTGTTGAACTGGCTCAGGCAGACCAGGACGAGGTGGCCCCTTCATGGCTCCCTGATGGAATCCAGGTGCTCAGGGGAGACAAGGATGCCGACAGGCTGCGTCTTTTACAAAGCCGTTCAGCCGGAATGAAGTCATTGCTTTTCTTTACCGGGACCGGCCTAAATTCCCTGAATGTGCGTTACGTGCCCTTTGAATCTTCGAGGGCCTTTGGACCCGGAATTGACTTGTTTAAAAAAACGAGAGGCGTCAGGTTGCTTGCACAAGACATGGATGGCTGGCCGGCAATAGTAGCTGCTTCGGCAGGCAAAGGCAGACTGATGCTGGCCCAGGTGAGTCCGGACAAGGTGTATGAAATTCCTGAAAACAGGAAATCCTTTGCCGCCGCAACAAGCCTTCTTAACCGGCTGTTGGCCTGGAGTCTTGGCCCGGGCGTTGAGATCGGTAATTCGCCTGATTTCGATATGACTGGAAAAGTGCGCGTATCTGGCATGGTCTTTGTGGACAGGAATCGAGATAACATCAGAAATTCCGGCGAAGAGCCGGCCCGCGGAGTGACGGTAGGATTCGGTTTTTCAAGGACGGTTACGGATCGCAGGGGAAGATTTACTTTTTATTTGGAAAAGCATCACACTGTCGCCTTGCACGTTTTATCATCTGGCAAGCTCGAGTCTTCGGGCTCGTTTCTGGTGTCGGGATGGGATATTCCAAGCAAGGTAATAGAGCTTCCTTATTGGCCGCCCGTTTTTAAAAAGAACCGGAAATTTACGTTTGTATTGATATCGGATTCCCACATTATCGACAAGTCACGGGAACCGCTTGCAACACAAGTCAAGGATCTAAAACATGCCTTTCATCGCATCAAGAGCCTTGGCGCCGACTTCTGCGTAGTTCTTGGAGATGCCACATCCACTGCGGCGCAAAGCGAGTTCAAGGCCTTGAGGACTTCCATGGCTGAAGCCGGAATGCCCGTGATCATATTGCCGGGCAACCATGACATGACAATGGGTCCGGACTCATCCGACAGGTACCGGGATGACATAGGTCCCATGGTGAGTTCGTACCAAGTAGGGCGCATCAAGCTGCTTCTCGGATACGATTTTTTCAGGGACAAGAGACAAAATAAATGGCTCCTTGAAGAATTGCGTGACATGTGTCCGAAATGCAGAGCCATTATAATGCAACATTTTCCTCCACCGTATGGCTTTGACAAGATTCTTGCCGGGTTCGATGTCTCTGCATTGTTTCATGGGCACATACATGTGGCTGCCCAAAGAAAGGCAGGCAAAATCAACGTGATTTCCGTGCCACCTGCTCTCTTCGGCGGACTGGACAGGAGCCCGGCAGGATACAGCGTTGTGCAAGTCGATAAAAACGGCGGCATCTCTATAGCTCTTCGGGTCTGGCAAGACTTTGGTCGGAATACGAAACAACAAGGAAGGGACGAGAACCTGTTTACGGGAAATCCCATATGGACCAGGCAGGTACATGGTTTCCATATCAGGGCTGGAATTACACAAGAGGACAACATGCTCTTTATACCGTTGTCCCCGAACGACTGGTCTGTTGACAAAGGTGGAATTGCGGCACTGAATGTCTCGACCGGCAGGGAGATATGGTCGAACCAATCCCTGACGCCGATATTGGCGGCTCCCCTGGTCCGGGCAGGCAGGGTTTTCGCCCAGGGGCGGGACATGACGCTGTACGAGATTGATGAAAATAGCGGTCGAAAGTTATACGAAATGGGCAAGGCCGGCACATTATCCGAGAAAAACTTGCTATCCTTCCTTTCCGCACCTGTTGCTCTGTCAACTTACAACGGCATAGCAAGGCTGTCGCCAAAGGCGCCTGCATCATGGACACTGTCAGGCAGGTTGTTGTGGAGAATAAAAAAAACGGAGGGACTCCTCATGCCTTCATATACAGGGGGAGCAAATGGACCGGCCGGGACCTTGTTCATGTCGAACAGAAAATATGGCTTGATAGCGCTGGATGAACGAGACGGACACATGTTGTGGAAAGTCAAGAGGCCCTTTTCATCTGCCGGGCCCCCTGCGTACTCCGGCGGGGTCGTGGTCGTTTGTTCCATGTCAAAGGTGAAGGCCTTTGATTCCCGGACCGGAGAAGAGCTATGGAATTCCAAATTACCATTTGCATTCAATACAGCGCCGCCTCTCGTCATAGGAGATATCGTGCTTGTCCAAAACGGGACTGGGACCCTGCTCGCTTTCAGGAAAAGTGATGGCGTCGAGGTGTGGAAACACTCATCGGGAATCGCAAAATACAGGATTGGACCGTACAGGAGAGAAAGCCCTTCCTCCGGGGCCGGCCCGACAGTAATTGGAAAAATAGTAATCGAGTCCGGTGATGACGGAATGGTCTACTTGTTGTCACTTGATCATGGAGATCTGTTGGGCAAAGTAGACCTGGGATCACCGGTCGCAGGCACCTCGGCGGATTCCGCCGGCTATATTGCCGCAACCATGGAAGGCATGGTGTACAGGTTCGAATGGCCGGAAAAATCGCATAAAATATTATTTCCCGGGAAACCCCTCGCAAAGTAAGTTGTAAGCAGGTGCAGCCCAGCATTGACAGCCGGGCCCGCCAGGTGTATCTTTTCGAACAATGGGTCGAAAAACGAACGATGAGTCGAAAAATTGGTCCTCCAGGAGGCGTAAGCGTGAACGTGAGAGGAGGCGCAGGGAGATCCTCGAGGCAGGCGCGAAAGTCTTCGGCAGGCTCGGGTACTCTGCCGCAACCATGGAACTCATTGCGCGGGAAGCCGAGCTGGGCAAGGCCAGCATGTATTATTACTTCAAGGGCAAGGAGGACCTGTACGTAGCCATACTAGAGCAGGGACTCAAAGACCTGAAGAAGCAGTTCGAGGATTCCGGGCCATTGGACGCAGGCAATCCGGCCGACAGGTTGGAAGCCATGCTGAAGGGGGCATTGGACTACTTCAGGAAGCACAGGCGGGAGCTTTCGCTGTTCTTGTCGCTGATAGCGTCGCAGGGCCGCGGGATGGGCGCTGATACTCTACGCAGGATCAGTAAGCAGTTCATGGAGGCGCATCAACCCTTTAGGAAGGTGCTTTACGACCTGGACGAGCTGGCTTCAACCGGTGGGAGTATCTCCGACCTGGTGACTACCTTCATGCTCGGCATGGGTCTGAAGGTGGCGTACCGAACCGGGCGAAAGCACGGGGGAGGCCTGGAGGAGCAGATAGGACGGTTCGTCTCCATGCTCTCGAGGTGGATGTCCTGAAGCGCGCGAGCGATTGGAGTTAGGCGCATGGGCGAGAGGTTGATAGCCGCTACAATCGATAGACCCAAGAAAGTACTGTTTCTCCTGGTTTTAGCCACTATCGCCATGACCGCCGGTATGTCCAGGTTGACCGCTGACACGGACGTGACCCACGACCTGCCGAAGAAGCTGCCGGCCAGGGCCATGTACGAGCGCATCTCCGAGATGTTTCCGGCCAAGGAGGTGATCGTAGTCGGTATCGAGTCGGACCGCTTGTTCACGGTGGACGGAGTGGCAGCCCTGGACAGGCTCACAAAGAGGATCGAGAGGCTCAAGGGCGTGTACGGGGTGATGAGCCCGACCAATGCAAGGATCATCCGGGCTGACGAGGACGGCCTGGATATTCGCGAGGCTGCAGACCCGCATCCAAAAAACCGGGCCGATCTCGAAAAGTACATGGGCATGTTGGCCTCGCAACCCCAGCTCGAGGACCTGCTGGTGAGCCGGGACCGCAAGGCGGCGGGCATGCTCGTGTTCATCAAGGCCGGCGTAAGGGACTCGGACGTGGCTGGCGAGATCATAGCCTTGGCCGATGACCAAAGCAGGAACGAGGGCTTCGCGCTGTACGTCACGGGTCGGGCCGCCGCCACGTACTGGTCGAGGCTCCTCATGGGAAGAGACATGAGCGTCCTCTCCGGCGCGGCCCTGGTAGTGGTCATCGCCCTCCTCGGCTTGAGTTTCCGGAGCTTCAGGGGCGTGCTCCTGCCGCTCGCGGTCGTTGTGGCCAGCGTGCTGTGGACACTGGGCCTGATGGGATACCTTGGAATACCCATCACCCACAGCACCGAGATACTGCCCATATTGTTAATCGCTATAGGGGTAGCCGACGGCGTGCACCTCATGAAGGGGTATTACTACAGGTCGGCGAGGTCCACCGACAAGCGCGCGATCGTGCGCGATACCTTCCTGGACCTTGCAAGGCCGGTGGTGCTCACGTCGGTGACGACCGCCGTCGGTTTCATGGCACTGAACACCTCTGGAATCGAGTCCATCATGATCCTGGGTCTTATGACCTCCTTCGGTGTGATGGTGGCGCTCGGTTTCACCTTGACCATGATTCCCTCGGTTCTGGTCTTGCTCGAGCTGCCCTCGCCTTCCTCGGAGAAGGGACGGGGCGCCACCTTCTCGGTGCTGGACGGACTGGCCGTGTCGTACGGACATGCGCTGGTGGAGCATCGACGCCTGGTGGCCGGTTTCATAGGGGTCGTTGTGGCGGCTGCAGTGGTGGGCTCCTCCATGGTCGTGGCCGAGATGAGCAACCTGTCGAACTTCCCCAAGGACCACCCGTTGCGGGTGGCGACCGAGAAGGTCAACTCGTGGTTCGGCGGCATGACAAACCTGGTCGTGGTAGTGGAGACCGGAAAGAAGGACGGGATAAAGGACCCGGACGTGCTGGCCAAGATGGACAAGCTCGAGTCCTTCCTGAAGTCGAACCCCCACGTAGGCTCTGTGCAGTCCCTGGTGCCTCTTATCAAGCAGATGAACAAGGCCCTGCACGGCGGCAGGGCCGAGGAATACAGGCTGCCGAAGAAAGTGGAAAAGGAGAAGGGGACTGACGTGGTTTTGGAAGAGGGCGTGGAGAAGGAGAAGGAAGTGACCTTCGAGGTCCCGGGCCGCGAGCTGGTTGCGCAGTACCTGGCGCTGTACGAGATGGGCGGCAAGCCTGGAGGCCTCGCCAACATGGTGGACTTCGACTTCTCCGCAGCCAAGATAAACGTGTTGCTGGACACGGACAAGGCTACCGAGATCGGTAGGCTGAGCGAGTCGGTAAGGAGCTTCATCAAGGAGAACTTCGGCGGATTGAAGGCCGAGCTCACCGGGATGGCCGAGCTGATAAGGGCGGTCAACGACATGGTGATAGAAGGCCAGAGCATGTCCATAGCAACCTCATTGCTACTGGTCCTTGTCCTGACGGCTTTCATGTTCAGGTCGTTCTATCTCGGCGTGTTCTCGACCCTGCCCCTGTTCTTCAGCCTCTTCCTGAACTTCGGTGTAATGGGGCTGACCGGTATCGCCCTGAACGTCATGACCATGGCAACGAGCTCCGTGGCTGTGGGAGTAGGCATAGACTATGCAATACACTACGTGCACAGGTACTTGGACGAGCGGCGGCACGGCGTTCCATGGGAGGAGTCCGTGGTGGAGTCCATGAGGAAGAGCGGCGTTGCGATAGTACTTAACGCGGTAACGGTGGCGGCAGGGTTCTCGGCCTTGGTGTTCAGCCAGTTCAAGGGAGTGGCCCAGATGGGTTTCCTGATTGCCCTGACCATGCTCACGAGCTCGTTTGCGGCGTTGACCGTGCTTCCCGTGTTGTTCGTGTACCTCAAGCCAAGGTGCCTATCCGGGGGCGCGGGGGCGCCAGCCAAGGAGGTGGAACGATGAGGCTTGCGATAGTATCGCTGACGCTCGCGGCCGCAGCAATCCCTACGGCGGTGAAGTCCGCAGGAGAGGATGCCAGGGCCTTCATGGAGGATGTTTTCAACCGATCCTCGTGGAAGGACATGCAGGCTGACCTCGAACTCGTGCTCAAGAACAAGTCCGGCGACAAACGGGTGAAAAGGCTCAAGCTGTGGAGCAAGAACAACGACAAGGGCGAGACGAGCATGCTCATGCGCTTTACCGCTCCGGCGGACGTCAGGGGCACCGGTTTCCTGCTTATCGAGCACAAGGAGGGCCGGGATGATCGTAGGCTCTTCCTGCCGGCCTTGAGAAGGGTGAAGAGGCTAACCGGCTCCGGCGGCAGGGCCAACTTCATGTCCAGCGATTTCTCGTTCTACGACATAGGCAAGCCGAAGCTGGGAGATTGGAAGTTCTCCTTTACAGGCGAAGAGACAGTGGACGGCGTGAAGTGCAAGGCAGCGGAAGGCATGGCTGCATCAGCGGACGTGGTTTCGGACACCGGCTACTCCAAGGTCGTATGGTACGTGGATCCTGCCAGGAAAATCGTATTGGCGGCGGACTACTACGACAAGGACGGCACACTGTTCAAGAAGATGAAAGTACTCGAAGTGAAGGACGTCGCCGGCAGACCCTTTGCAACGCACATGTCAATGCAGGACGTGACCACGGGACACTCGAGCGAGATGGTGTTCGCCAACCTCGTGACGGACAAGGGCCTCGGCGACTCGGTCTTCACGGAGAGGAACTTGAAGAGGTGGAGGAGGTGACGACC
>JAADFL010000061.1:0-27488 GCA_013152945.1 Deltaproteobacteria bacterium
TTGGATCTCGCAAGGGCGGTTCGCGAACCGCCCCTACTTCATGAAATAACAGCATATTTTAGGCACCCTGAAAATCAACCTGGGTGGGGAGTGCCCGGGAGTGCCCGGCTGGGTGGGGAGTGCCCGGCTCCGGGAGTGCCCGGCTTCGACAGTAATAGAGTTTTTTGGGGGTATATCCGAAAAAGAGCAGCGGTAATGAAATTTGTCGGAAGTGAATCCTGCCTAGAAGTAGAAGCTGATGTAGACCGTGCCGGCATTGGTCACGCCGGTCGAGAAGAGCAGGTCGGACTTTAGATCTCCTCCTACTGCTTTGGCGTCACTGAATCGCAGATCCATGAGAAAGTTATATTCTGCAGACAGGCTTAGCCGGTCCGCAATGTAGTATTCCACTCCGAGTGACGGTCCCAGGTTGATCCCGAACTCCCAGTTGTCATCCCCTGTGGGATCCAGGTAATCGAGTTGAGCCTTTGCTCCTATGTAAGGAGAGATCCTGTGCCAAACCCTGAAATGGTATTCCAGGCCTCCGCTCAACGCCATGCCGAAGTTGTTGGTGCCGGCGTCTCCGTCGATGTCGGAGTGGCCGAAGCTCAGACCGATTCCAACAGGTATTACTATATTGTCCGAAGGCACCAATTTCAGACCTGCAAAGGCAACTGCATTTCCAACACGATTCTTGTCGATCTTGCGGCCGGTCGCACCTACGGCAAGAGTTGCTATGCCGCCGAAAGAAAAATAGATGCCGAAATTACCGGATTCGGCCCTAACTATTTCAGGCGCCGGTACAGGCATTGGTTTGGCCGCAGCGTTCTGCACGTGCGCAGCCGGCACCGGAGTCGTTTCTTCCTTTGGTTGAATCTTTGGTTGCTCCGTGCCTTGTGATTCGGTCTCCTGCCCTTCTTCCTGCTGTCCGCCCTCGTCCCCGCCTTTCGGCTCATCCGGATCCTGGGCGTACGAAACCAGGGGCACACAGAGCAAGCCCGCGAACACCATGCTCTTCAGAAATCTTGTCATCTTTGTTCTCCTTTCCTTTTCCTTTTTTCGATTCCGGGTATCAATTATCCACGAATATCCTTAATGACCTGCAGCATCCGACGATTCCGCATAGCTTTGCCACCAGCTTTCGTTTTTGCAGTTCTGTTCCATCTGGTCGTAAGCGATCCTGCATGGATTGTCCTCGTTTTCGAACCAGTTGACTGAAATATCGTAGAATTCATCACAGCTCATGTTGAGTATGCAATCTGTGTAGGTATTCACGCCGCTCACGCACCATTGGTTGGAACTATAGATTTCCTCCTTAGAGGAAGTACAATCATCGATACAGTTTTTCATGCTGTAACCCGAGCTGCCGGGTTGGTCCAGCCCACTGTCCGGGGAAGACAAGATGCCGCATTTGTCCAGGTAGTTGCAAAACCTGGTGCAAATATCATCAGCCATAGCCGCAGCCTCTCCCCTGCCTGCCACGGCAATGCTCCATTTTTTATAGGTGCCGGCTACCATGGCATTCGTATTCGGATCGGTTCGATAGAAACCTATCTTGAGTTCGAAGCTCCTCTGGCGGATCATGTCCAGGCTGTCACCGGAAGACATCCAACCCGAGATAGTCATCAATCCTGTTGAGACATCAATGGAAGCGTTTATCGTATAGAAAACAGACGAACCCTGGATGTACACGATCGCGCCGTCGACCTGGCCAAGGTCCGAGAACTTGGCCTGAACCACGATCTTGAACTGCTGGCCCGGAGACAGGGCCATGCTGCCCTCGATGTGCGCAACCTGCGGCGCCTGGTCCGGGTTTTTGTTTGGATCGGGCAACTCGTCTGCAGGATGGTCTGTTGCGTTGTCAAAGGACATGGCTCCATTGAGCCTATCGGCAAGAGCCCTGGCTATCTTGTCCGCGTTTTGCCCGTAGTTACAGGAAAAGGAGCTTGCGTACGCCAGGATGAAGAGGAGCGGTGTAAAAAAACACAAACTTTTTTTCACGGGATATCTAAAAGGCATTTTTCCTCCCTACCAGTACACCACAAGACCTGTCGAAATAGCCACGTTGTGACTCAACTTTCGCACAGGGTAAGTATCCAAAAACTGTATGGACTTGTCTTGCGTCTGGTATTTGATTTTATTGCTCTTGAATATTATGTTGAGCGAATCCTTGCTCTCGAATGCATATCCAAGGGTGTACCTGGCGTCGATTTTGAGTCCGATGTGGTGAGTCAGAAGCCATTCGATACCACCTCCCGCCACGACTTCGAGACCGAAGTATTGTATCGAGTCCGACCCGGAAGGAGGACTCTTTACCCTTAACTCGCAGAGTTTCCTTGTCTTGCTGCCGGGTAAAAAGTCGCTCGAAGATGAATATGGTTCTTCGCACGTGCCATCCTGTTGGGGCTCCTTTTTCAACCAGAGATCCTCCGAAGAAAAGGAGTACCTGTTAAAGGATATACCGAGTCCGAACAGCCCGTATGGAAGGAATCTCCCACTTTCAGGCGCTGCCTTTATCCCGACCATAATTGGAAGTCGCATGGCCGAGTAATCGATGAGGGTCGTGGCCACAAGCTCCTTTGTCAGATCGGGATCGGCGCCGCTATTTGATGCCGGATTGTATACAAGACCGATATGCTTGTCCTGCATGGCCAGTTGGGCATTTATTGTGGATGCAAAGGTTATTCCTGCAAAGGCCCGCAACCAATGCCAAAAAGGCATCTCAGCCTGGATTCTTGCGCCGTACATTTGTGGCATGAAATACGCAATCGAGGCTTCGTCCCTCGGGGGTCCCACGGGCAGCGCAAATAGGGGTGATATTGAAAGAAACAAGGTCTTTTCCTTTTCGGAAATTTTCAGATCGTCGATGAGCTTTTCACTGATGTCCGGGGCAACACCTTTTTCTTCCAATGTCAATGCAATGACAGCACTCCTGACCGAGCCGACCAGGCCTGTCGGGTCTCCGACCAGGGTCTGGTTTACCCTGCGAACTACCTTGGATTTTTCCGCATCCAGCAAGTCGAGAGAAAGCAGGTAAGCCCTGCCTACCTTGCCAAGGGAACTCCTGAGCAGGAAAGGCGCATTAAGGCCTTTTGCAATCCTGGCCATGTTGGCGTCGGAGCCTTCGCCCTGCTCCGTGCCGGTGAGCTGCTTGTACTCTTCGGCCTTGAGCAATGACCTGAAGTCTTCTTCCGACATTACCTGGAACAGCCCGCCGCGTTCCAGTTCCATGTCGAGCAGGTCCGTGAGACTCGACGCTATTTCTGCAGGTACACCCTTGGGCGTGACGTCCAAAAGCAGCAGCCTGGGCTTGTCTTTGGCCATGGACAGGGAAGGAACAAGGATTGTCGAAATCAGCAGCGTAAGAAAAATCGGCCTGGGGGTGAATCTCTTCATACCATCTCTCTCCGGAATCGTTTTTTCGTCAGTACTCGAAACCGACATTGAAAGAAAGAACGTGTGACAAAGCTTTGTACTTGGCAGGGAAGGGATTTCCATCCTCCTCGCCTACTTCCCTGGGCAGGAAATACACGAACAGGTATCCCAAGTCAAGATTGAGGCGCCAAACCTTGTACCCGATACCAATGCCGAAATCAATGCGATGGTTGTCGGGAAGCATGGGATCGACCGTCTGGGAAGGAACAGCCAGGCCGTCATAGATGAAGCCGGCATAGGCACTCAGGTTTTCGAGAGGGGTTTTCCAGGCGGCCCCCAACCTTACTTGCAAGGCGTCGTACCAATTTTTGTACTCGGTTTGTTCTTTTACAGGAGGATCGCCGAGGCCCTTGTCGAAGTTGAATGTAAGTTTATCGTACCTGTGCCATTGAACCTGGACTATGTCCAACTCGATGCTGATATCTTCGTGGGGCCAAAACCTGATGCCTGCCTGGAAGACATCAGGCAAGATCAGCTTTGTACTTGCATTCTGATCGGGGAAAAGCTGGGCGAATCGATTGGGCACATCGAAATCAGCCTTGCCGTTGTCCAGTTCCATCTTGGTAGGCCCATGGTAAGTAAAACCAATCGCCAGCCAGTCGAGTGGCTTTGCATAAACAGCGGCGGATGCGGAAAAACCTACAGCGCTTCCTCCGAACCTGAAAAGTCCCCATGCAGAACCGAAGTCGAGTCCCCGGGACAAATCCACGGATCCGAATGTAGTGTCGAAAGACACGCCAAAGGATAACCAATCCAGGAATGCATATGACATGCAAACCGCCAGGGTGGAACTCTGCAGGTTGACGTCCCTGACAAGGGAATAACCATCCCACTTGTCCGGCCACTTGACAGGAAGCCCGAACCTGGTGTTGGCGCCGATTCCGATACCCAGGCCCTTGACGGGACGATATGTAAAGTAACCGTACGGCACCGGTATCGGCGTGTCATCGGCCTCCACCTTGGTGCCGGTCTTGGGATTTTGATAACGGTTGCTGGGGAAGTACGTGGTAAGGCCTGCCATGGCATTGAAGTCATTTTCCAGCAAGGAAATCATTGCAGGATTGAAGAATACAACGCTGGCCCCCATGAGGTCGGCTACAGAGGCCCCACCCTGGGCAATACTGCGCGCGCTGGCCTCGGGCACGTAAAAACCGTTGGCCAGACAAACTTGCGGCAAAAGAAGAGCAGCCAGGGAAATCCAAAGCAATGCTTTTTTACACTTCTTACAATTAGGCCTGCTCATCATATCCACGGATTTCATATTTCTCATTTACAACTTCCTTTCTATTGAACGGTGAAAGTAGAGACCAGGGAAATGTTTTTCCTGGACAATGTCGAATCGGCTTTCTCCAGGGCATCCAGCACCGGCTTCATTCTTTGCCTCACGCCTTCGAGCCCGGCCAATGTCTGCTTGAGCATGTTTGTGGCGAGTTTCCAGTCATCTTGTGTCGCCTCTGTGGGCGTATGTTTAATCAATCCGGATGAGGCCAGCATAACAAGTACGTCCAGCCTGCTGTCGAGGAGTTGTGACAGTGGGTTGCCATCCTGGTCGACAAGTGGATTTTCAGCCGATACAAGGCCCCAGTAAGAAGTACCCTGCACGGTATTGAATCCTGACATCGGTGTGGTTACCACCACGGCGTACCGATGGCCTGATTCGAAATTTTGCTTTCCATCCAATCCCATTCTCAATTCCACAAAATAGTTGCCTTCGTTTTTCGGAGGTTTTTGAATGTTTGCGGCCTTTCGTACAGGCGTGCCGCTTGTAATGTCGAAAAGCCTTATAAAGGAATCACTTTCGAACAGGACATCAATGGGAACCGGGTTGAAATAGATTTTAATTGCCTGGTCACCTGGAACAGGTTGCTCGGTGCCTGTGTATTCATTGGGGTAGGGATTCATGCCCTCCGGAAAAGTCATTGTTGCTCCCAGCTTGGGCCCGAACCTGGGTTGAGGATTGGGTACGATTCCAAAGAAGAAAAACAGGGCCAGGTCCTCTCTCTTGATGTTCATCTCCCCTTCCATTGCAGTAAATATGTTGTCGCAGTTTTTTCGGAGCTTCTCCAGGCTGATCACATCATCCATGGTCATTTGCCCTGCTTGAACCTCGGATTCGAGCAGGAAGTTCAAAATTCTGCCCTTTGCGGAATCTACGAGAGGCTTTCTGCTCTCCAGCAGGTATGTAAGAAGATCCGGTTCGATGGGTGAACCGTCTTCGCCGCGCACGTCTTTTGTTATTGCCACTGCATAGTGTCCACCGGCTGCAAGAGGAGCCGGCAGGCCCAAAGAGTCGACATCGGCCTTATTTTTTATGACAAGACTTGGAGACGGATCAGAGGAATAGATCCTCCAGTACCCGCTTCCCACCTGTTTACCGCTATCGTGTTGCTCTCCTGCAGGGATTACCTCCGGGCCCTTGTGCTGCAGGAACACGGGATTAATGTTCATGAACATGACCGTGTCGTCGGTAATGGTGTCGGGATCGAGCGGCTTCGAAAAGGGGATCGTGATCGTCGAACTGTCCAGGAAGCCGTTCAGCCTGTTCATTTCGTCTTTCAATTCCAGGGTCAATGGCCCGTCGTAAACTGTTTTTGCCGATGAACAGGGGTCTTCGGCTTCTCCAAGTTTGCACTCGTTGTCACAGACCACGTCATCCCTTGCACATGAAGCCAATCCACCCGGCGGCGGCATTTTCGGCAAGGCCAGTTGCTCGTTGGATGGATTCTGCAGCACCACGTTGGGAAATGGTATCTCTCCGGTGGTGGGGTCGAAGAGCGCCACCGGATGCGGAGCCGCTGGTTCTTGCAGGTTTATATCCGGTGCACATGACATTGCCGATAAAGCGACAGCCAGGGCCGCCGGCAAAAAAAGATATGCATTCAATCCATGAGATAACGTTCGTGTCATGATTTCTTCCTTTCTTCTACAATTATTTTTTCCGCAATGTTACAGAGACTTTTGTTTCTTTTTTAGGCCGTACGAGAACGGTCCTTGATACGGTTTCGTAACCCTGTAGTTTTATTTCCAAGTCATAAGTTCCAGCCGGGACATCTCTCATGGTAACAGGTGTCTTGCCCGCATTGATCTTGGCATTCACGATTACCAGCGCATTTTTGGGAACCGAGATGACCTTAAGAGACCCTGGTGCGGTCTTGAGAGATATCTTGACATTATTCTTGTTATGAGGCTCCAGGTCGACTTCGACCTTTTGTGCCAGGTATCTCCAATGTTTCGCCTCGACTTGATGTTTGCCGCAGGGCAACTCCACCCCAAGCTTGGGGCCGTGTCCGGCCTCCTTGCCGTCGATATATACTTTTGCGATTTTCGGTGAGACCGAAAGGTTCAGCGTACATTTCACCTTTGCCAGGTTCCAGTTGTACACAGAGGTCTTTCCCGCCTTGACATGCACTTTAAGGGTACTGCCGGAATAAGGGCCGGAAGCTATTGCAGCAATGTACTCACCTTCAGCAAGGTCATCCATCTCAAGGGGTAGCTTGCCGACGGGAATACCGTCCAACTTGACCGGCTGGCCCTTGGCGTCGGACTTGAGGACAAGCTTTCCGGCCTTGAGCAACTTTCGTTCGAATCTTTGTATTTCACTTCCCCTGAATGTAGCCTTGAAACGATCTCTTGCGTACCCCGGCTTGGTTATTTCGAATGAATATTCTCCCGGGCTCAACTTGCTCAAGACGATTGGCGTCATGCCTGCCGGTTTACCGTTCATAATTAGGTCGGCTTCCGGGGGATAACTCAATATTATGGCTCTGCCGCCCAAAGGATGCAGCGGCAGTTCAAGCTTGGTGAACCTGTCTGCAAGTACGTCGATTTCCCGGCCACCTCCCTTGTCGCCGGTGTTTGCGAACAGATAGTGCTTTCCTGCAGGGATGCCTTCGATGACCAATGGGGTTCGGCCTTTTTGTTTCAGCCCGTCCAACTGGACCATCGCGCCTTCAGGATTGGTCTTGATGAAAATTCCACCCTTGCCCTCTATAGGGCCTGCGGGAATGACGAAGCCCGAAGGCGACGTAGAGGAGAGGTCTGTTGTAACGGTCCCCGCGGTTTTCTTCCCCTGTCCCGTCTTTTCGTTGGACAAGGTTTTCTTGTTGTCAGACCCGTCTTTCTCTTGTACATGAGCACAAGAAAAGACCAATGAAAAAGAGACAAACATGATGCTTGCTGAAAATAGTCGCATGACAACATCTCCTGCATTTGGCGGCCTTGGAATCGACTTCAACTGACCAAGAATCTCTCACCCCCGGCATCCTTATCAAAAACATCAAGTCGCGCATGATGTAAACCGTTTCTACCAAATAGATCTATGGTGGTCAAATGTTCGAGTCGTTGCCGATTATTTTCTTTGTATCCAACCGGTGATCGAAGTGACTATATGCACCGGCCGCCTTTAAATGCCTGCAGGTATTACTTTGCCGTCGCAACTTGCAGGTCGCCCCGTCCGACAGCCTGTATAGCCTGAAGGCAGGGGAAGCCATCTCCAACGAATCAGTTGTGGAGACAGAGGAACAAGCTCACCGCCGCAGTGGCTCTAAGCCGGGGATCGAGGCCCAAGAGAAGCGGCTCGAGTGATCTTCGTATCAATATATCATTGACCAAAAAAGCGGTGCGCGCACCGATCAGAAGGACTTGGTCATCTTCGGAAATAAGCATGGAGGATATTATTGATCCATCCCTTTGATCGCCCAGTTCGTGGAGAATCCCGACCGCCAGTTCGGCTGCGTCAAAATCATTACCGAGTGCCACATCTATAAGCATGGCCCTGTGACCGTCGAAGGGACTCCTTGTACAATAACCGGCGGCCTGCACTCTTATCACAAAGACCGGATCATGTTCCAAATCAACGCCGGAGTTCATCGTTGAGCCGATCCGGCATACGGATTTTCCAAGTGACCGAAGTGCGATAGTCCTTATACGATAGTCAGGGTTGGACAAGCCCATCTCCAACAGGGCACGGGGCAGCATTTTCCTGGATGCCATGGTATCGAAAAGCAGTATTGCGGCCGGGGGCATTCGGATCTTGTCTTGCAGGCAGCCTCGGAGGAAAGAAAGAGCTTCCTTGTTGATTGAAATATCTGCGGTTGACCCGATAATCGACTTAACCAGCCGCCAGGTCCCGGTCTTAAACATGCCTCTTTTTTCGAATTGATTTTTAAAGGTGACCAGCATTTTCGGATAATTCATGATTATCGAGGTACACAAACTTTTTTGTACCAGCATGTCCGTATGGTCAAGTGCAAATCGGACCAGCTTTTCGACTATCGGTCCGGGAATCGGCCGGGACGAAAAGAAGGTGTTCGTGTCGATACAACCGGATATCGCCGTCCACGGTATGCCGTTGGAATTTCCAAGTAATTCGGAAAAGATCCCCGGCCCGTCGTCACTACCTGCCTTGGCCAGAAGGCAGGCTGCCGAGAACCGTATACCCGGATCATCGGCTCTTGTCATGATTTTCAAGATATCCAGAAGTTCGGCAGCCGGTTTTTTGGGGTTTTTGCCCCAAGTTGAGACCAAGTACGCGGATGACAGGGCCTCGAGTACGGCCCGCTCATATGGGATGGTCTTTGATTCAGCCATAGAGCGGATAATGTCCAATGCGATTCGGCTCTGGAGGATGGAATCTTTTTTTTCGAAATTTTCTTCGAGTCCAAAAAACTCGATGTAATGTGAAGCCGCGGCAATGGGCCGGCCTGCCTCCAGCAAGGACTCGATGTAAAGCCTGCGGGTTGAATCATCAGGGTTTTTGCCTTCAACATATGCCTCCAGGATTTGTACGGCCTTGTTCGGTTTTCCTGATCGAAGGAGCTTTCGCGCCCTTTCAATACCAGGCTCTCGGCCGCATCCTGAAAATAGGATGATGCTAGAAAAAAGTATGATTAATGTTCCCGGCAGGATAAGAATGAGATTTGTGAATGATTTTATTTTATCCGGCTTTGGCATGATTCAGGGAACCTCTCAGGGATTCATGGATGAACCGGGCCGGTTATTCGGGACAGGCCAGATGGCGCTACAATATTTCGTGAGATCTCTCGACGGTGAATCCTTCAGTGCCCTGGCAAGTTCGATTCTCCACCTGGATGCCGTAAAAGAGGCCTTTGATTGCATGGACCGCATCATTTTTTCAGGCATGTTCCTGCAGCGGGACAATAATACAAAACACGGATAGGGATCGAGGTAAACGTCACGCCAAAGTTCGAGAGACCTTGCAAGCGCTTTTTGGGCGTCAATGTATCTTTTCTCCATCAACAAGTGCCTTCCCAATTCCAAAAGCAGGATTGTGCGAGCCGGCCGATCCGCATGGATCGCAGCGTCTTTCAGGATTTCCCGGGCTTCTTTTGAGCGTCCCTGGAGAGCCAGGTTGTTGGAAAGTCTCCAAATAATATCAGTACGGGTGCTGCTCGAATTTATGAGTTTTTTATAGATTTTTTCTTCTTTTTGGAAGTCGCCTGCGATTCGATAGTAATTGGCCAGAGCGAGCCCGGCCTCAACCGTGTTTTTCATGTCACCGTTTTCCATTGCATGTTCCATTCGCCGCATCAGTATTCGGGACACCTCCCCTGACAGGTCTTGGCTTGCCTTCAACATGGAAGCCAGTTTCCGTACAGGCCTTTTCATTAACATGATCTCGGCCGTTGTTTGTGCAATATCCTTGTTTTTTCCAAGTGCAAGTTGGATTTTTAGTTTCAACATCAGCCCCCCGTAGCCCAGGGCACGTGAGTCATATGCCGAAATCAATGATAGGGCCTTGTGGTAATCTCCTGTTTCAACAAGTGCCCGTGCAAAAACAATGGCTGCCCCTGGATTCCCGCCTGCGAGCACATAGGCCTTCCTTGCAGCCTTTTTTTCAGCCCGGAAATCTTTTGTCTTGTGTGAAAACTCCGCAAGAATTGTCTGCGGTTCGGCAAGCCAGGGAGCGATGTGGGACGCCGTTGATGCAAGTTTCAGTGCCCTGTTGTCTTCATTTTCATTTGCCGCTTTGATCGATCGCCTCAATAGCCCGGCAGTTATACAGGGCCACAAAGCAAGTACCAGGATGATTATTCCGCTTGATGCCAAGATCGCCTTGATTCGGATGCTGCCCGTAGATTTACTTAAACCGTCCCTTTGTCCATCCACCCCTTTTCCCAACAAGGCCAGGCCGGCTCCAAGGGCTGCAAGAAACATTGCGTACGGGCCGTCCAGGAGTCCGCCGAACAGGAAGGGCACGACCAGGCCCGTGCTTGATGCGGCAAAGGGTAAGCTATCAAGCCTGCCATCTCTTACCCCGCAGGTCTTCAAAGGAAAAAATATTGCCAGGAAAAGCAGAAAGATGAATGCAAGCGAAGCAGGTATACCTGCTTCGGAGGCAACCTTTAAAAAGGCATTATGGCCTGCTTCCCTGAAATAGGCGCTCGGCAGTTCATCGCCTTTTTTTATGAACTTGTATGACAGGATTCTCCTCGAGTTGGGGCCGTTGCCTATCAGAGGCGACTCCTTGATCATCCGCAGAGATACCTTGAAATCCGCTATTCTACCGCTGTGTGCCATTGCCTTTGGATAAAATACTCTTTCGAGATAGATACGTGCAGGGCCTTGTGCGAAAAGAATGATTAATAGAGCTGCAATGGCGGCGGACGCGGACAGAGCGGATTTCAGTTCCGCCGCCTTGGCGGATTTCGTACTTCGCAGGGTGCGGAGTGCGTGTATACCCAAAACAGTGAAGCCGCCGAGCCCGAGCCCGAGCCAAGCGGTCCTGCTATAGGAAAGAATGCACACGAGTCCGAACAAGAGGGCCGCAACCGTGGATATCGTTTTCGTAGTCCTTTTTCGACTGAACGCACCCGCAAGCGCCACGGGAAAGGCTCCTGCAAACCAGTGACCTGTATGGGCCGGGTGCATGCCGAGGATCCAGAGCCTGTGGTAAAGGCCGATTGCAAGGCCCAGGTGCAAGGATCGTTCGATTGCATGCCAAAGCCCCAACCCGGAAAAGGCAAGGCCCGCCGCACACGGTCCGTATAGCAACCATGAAACTCTTGGTTTATCGGTGGCAAGGAGAAGCAAGGGCATGCAGAGGTACGCCAGGTACCTGAAGAGCACCAGGGATGATGTGCCTGGTGATTTCGATGCAATCGTGGAAAAAATATAGGCTACCGCCATGAGTGCGATTGAGGGCAGTACCCATCTGCCGTAACCTTTTCTTAGGATGTGCAGTCTCGTTTCCGATATTTCGAAGAAAAGGAGAAGATTCGCCACGAGTGCTGCAACCGAGTAATCCGTGAATATCTGTTCGACGCCGGGCCCGAACAGAGGCGATGCGAGTGCAACCCCAATACCTACACCGGCCCATGTCACGGCATCGAAAGCACAGGATGCACCAGCCAGGCCCGACATGAACAGCCCTATCAAGACATGGATGAATGAGCCTTCAGGTGCGAGCCCGGAATTTGCTGTTGCAAAACCAATGGCAGCGCCCAGGCCGGATGCAAGCAGGATGCGTTCGAATTTCAAATTTGCGTCCGGTCTCTTTATTTTTTTCAGGATGAAAAGGTAAGTCCCGTTCGAAATGCCGATAGACAGGAAACAAATCAGCAGCCCGGGTATTCCAAGCTGGGCAGACATATATAGCGACGCAATAAGCGTGGTTGACTGCAGTACGCTGAATAACCGGCCGGCCGATTTCAATGCAAAATCCTTGTCAAGCCGCCCATCATGGGCCTGTTTCTTATTTTCAATTCAATACTTTACTATTAGAGGAAGAGCAACCACAATAGAATCTCAACAATTGAATGTTGTTTGCCTTCATAGGTCTTCTATATCAAATCGGGGCCGGCGTGGATGTGTGCACCATAATGGTTTCAAGTAATACTTTAGTAAAAAAATAGTGTATTTTTCTTGAAAACCATGTTCCGTAAGTAGATACTATGCAGGTGTAAATCGACCTTTCGGTTAGAGAGGAGGTAAGCTTGGACATGCAATCAGTATTGCCGGTATTGAGTTCATGGCCGGCCAAATGGATTACCGAGTCATGGCTGATGTTCGAGTTAATGGCTCCATACCTGCTCCTTGGTTTTTTTCTCGCCGGCATGCTCCGCGCCTTTATACCGGATGGTGTGGTGGCAAAGTACCTGGGAGGAAAAGGGCCGGCATCGGTGCTTAATGGTTCGCTCGTCGGCGTACCTCTCCCATTGTGCTCGTGTGGAGTGATACCGTTTGCAGATCTTTTGAAGCGGCAGGGAGCATCCAAGGGCGCTATTACATCATTCTTGATTTCCACACCACAGACAGGCGTAGACTCCATACTTGCGACTTACGCGATGTTGGGACTTCCAATAGCCTTGTGGAAGGTGATTACGGCCCTGGTGTCGGGTATGGTGGGCGGACTGATCACTTCCCTGGTCACGAGGGGAGAGACCGACTCCAGGGATCAAAACGCTGACGAATCCCACGGCGTACAAGACAATAAACCCTGTACGGATGACTGCACGGTCGAGCAAAAGGACGGGATTCAGGACAAGATTAAAGGAGGCCTTTCGTACGGCTTTGGTATGTTGATTGAGGAGATAGCATTCTGGCTGGTGGTCGGGACACTTGCCGCAGGTGCTATAAGCGCTTTCGTGCCCGATGATATGCTCGTTTCAGTGATACATAGTCCATTCCTAAGAATGCTCTCAGTGCTGGTAGTGGCGATACCGTTGTATGTTTGTGCCACAGGATCCATACCAGTGGCTGCTGCCTTGGTGATGAAAGGACTGCCCATGGGCGGTGCAATAGTCTTCCTGATTGCAGGGCCTGCGACCAATATTGCAACCATTTCAGTGTTTACCAAGGTATTGGGAAAAAAGACCGTATTGGTGTACTTGGCTGTCATAACTTTGCTTAGCCTGCTTGCAGGCGTATTATTCGACCTGGTTTTACCCGGCGCTACGATTCCTGCACAAGCAGTTGTCCGGGGACACGGGATAAGAGGAGCGGAAGGCTGGACCGGATTTGCCCTGGCGATTGTCTTGGCAGTCCTGGTAGGCCGGGCCCTTGTTGTAAAGGCAGTTAAAAAGATTGACAGGAAAAGCGCAGGGAAAGGAGGCCGCGACATGCCTGGTCTGATCATGGTGGTCGAAGGAATGACTTGCAGGCATTGTTCCATGACCGTGGAAAATGCTCTCAAGGCCGTTCACGGAGTGGATAGCGTCAAGGTGGATCTGGATAGCGGCAAGGTCGCTGTCCAGGGCCTGGGTTACTCTCCAGACCTTCTTATACGGGCTGTGGAGAGCAAGGGTTACAAGGTAGTCTCACCCAGGCTTGGTATGAGTTCTTGATCATTTTTTCAATTTCCGTACATCAACGAAGTTCTTCTCAAGGAGTATGCTTCCATAAGTCGGAGAATACCTCGTTATAGCATGCCACTCGGTCGTCCCCCATGACTTTTTTCATATAAACAGGTTCCCCACCTGGAAGACGATTGCCGAGAGAATCCAGGCAATGGCCGTAAGTCCGAAGAGTTGCAATGCAGCCCATTTCCAACTTCCGGACTCGCGGCTGGTGACTGCAATTGTAGCCATGCACGGCATTGCGATCAACATGAACAGCATCAAGGTGAAGCCTGTCAACGGCGAGTAGCTTTTGCGCAGCACGGCACGCAGGTCAACTGAAGTGTCGTCGGCTGCGCCCAGTGAGAATACGATACCTATCTGGGACACGAAAAGTTCCTTGGCTGCAAAGGCTCCGAGCATGGCGGTATCGATACGCCAATCGAAACCCAGTGGATGCATGACAGGCTCAATGAAGCGGCCGATGCGCCCGGCTACCGAGTATTCCAGGTTTTCTGCGGCCCGGCGGTCCCTGACTTGTTCCGGGGTCAGGATTTGAACGTCTCCCTGTGCTTTCGAAATATCCTCGGTATCTTTTGTCATTACGACGATCTTGCCTGCCGCGATGTCTGAATCGACCTGAAAACGGTCCAGCTTGGGATAGGATGTAATTGCCCACATGATGATGGAAAAACCGAGGATTATGGTGCCGGCCTTGCGCAGGTACATCCAGGATCGTTCGAACATTTTGATGCCTACAGCCCGGAGAGTCGGCAGGCGATAGGGCGGCAGTTCCATGACAAAAGGCGCATCCTCACCGGCAAGCAGGGATCGGCGCAGCAGCAGCGCAATCAGCAGGGCCAACACGATGCCGGTAAAATAGATAAGAAACAGTATCGGCGCATGCCAGGCCGGCGCAAAGAAGGCCGGGATCAGCAACATCCAGATCGGCAGGCGGGCGCCGCAGGACATGAGCGGCAGGACGAGCATGGTAGTCAGCCGGTCACGTTCGTTCTCCAAGGTGCGTGTCGCCATGATTCCCGGAATAGAGCATCCAAAGCCCGTCATCATCGGCACGAAACTCTTACCGTGCAAACCAAAACGGTGCATCAGGCGATCCATCAAGAAAGCAGCCCGTGCCATGTACCCCGAGTCTTCGAGAAAGGCCAATCCCATGAACAGCAGGATGATATTGGGCAGGAAGACAAGCACACCGCCGACCCCGCCTATGATTCCGTCGACAAGCAGCGAGCGCAGGGCCGAGTCAGAGCCCGGGGGCCACAGGCTCGAAACAAGGTTACCCAGGATGTTTAAGCCGGTAGTGATCCAGTCCATGGGATAATTGCCCAGGCTGAATGTAATCCAGAAGATCAGGTACATGATGACCAGGAAGAAGGGAATTCCAAGATAACGGTTTACAAGTATCATATCGATGTGATCCGAGACCGCCCGTGAGTCGATATGTTTATATTGGGTAACCGCTTCCCGGAGCAAGCCGTCGACAAAGCCGAAATAATGTTGGGTCATGAACAGAGTAATATCCTGCCCGGTCTCACGTTCTATTTTTTTACGCCAACGGCCGGCTTCATCGATTGCCGCATGTTTTTCACCGCCTTTGGCGAGCTTGTCGGTAAAACTTGCATCTCCAAGAAGAAGACGGCTGGCAATCCAGTCGCGGCCGCGGTCATGGGCCATTGTTTCAGGGAGCCTTTTTACGATGTCAGCCAGTGCACGTTTTAGGCGTTCACCAAGTACCAGTCGATTCTCTTGTACTGCGTGGTGTGCAGCCCGGGCAATGGCCTCCTTCAGCTCTGTCGAACCCAAACCCTTGTGGCCCGTTGTCCTGACAACAGGAAAGCCCAGTAGCGTTCGCAACTTCCCGACATCAATCTCCAGGCCTGCCTTGTCAGCCTCATCACTCATGTTGAGACATAACACGGGATTGGCGCCGGCCAGCATTATCTGGGCCAGGAGAGTCAGACTGCGGCCCAGCACTGTCGAATCTACAATGACTACGACCACATCAAGATCGTCTTCGATCAATACTTCCTGGGCGATACGTTCTTCAGGGGAAAAAGATGTCAGGCTGTACGTTCCAGGCAAGTCGAGGATCTCGAACTTCGAATCACCGTAGGTGTAATGTCCCTCTCGTCTCTCGACCGTGACTCCGGGATAGTTGCCGACATGTTGATGTGTACCTGTGAGTACATTGAATAAGCTTGTCTTGCCGGAATTCGGATTTCCCGCCAGAGCTACTCTGAATGTCTCCCTGGCCCTTTTTGTCTTTTTCTGAACGCGCTCCATAACCAAACCTTCTATTGTTAGCTCCGTCTACCAAAAATTTACTTTAATACATATGAGCCTGTCCGACAAACCATATCCGCCATACTATCGAAAAAAAAGGGGGGTAAAAATAAACTTTTTCTCTGCCTTGATTTGCTCTATTGTGGGAACAAGGTCTCTTGCGGCAAAGTCACGAATTCTTGCATCGAGCCTGGTCAACAGCTCATGTAACCTTGAAATATTCTGTTCTCTCAAGCTTGGAACGATGTCCAAGTCTTGGGTGGTCAATGGAGCACCAAGCAAAACACCGGCAACACCTCCGACCACCACGAAATCGATCTTTTCGTCGCACAGGTGGTCGAGCAAAGATTCAAGATCGATGGGCTGATTAATCTTCACGTGTTAATCTCCATATGAGCCTCTGCGTCTTTGAACAGGCTCTCAGTCGTTCGCGAATTGAAAGGGTTGCCCACCAGGCAAGCAGTGAACGATCCACCTCTGCGGCAGCCTCCAGAAGCTCATTGGAAAAAGTGGGCTGTCCTGTTTTGCCTGATCTGAATCTGTCTTTTCCTGGCTGGTCCATGAATTAATGCTAGCAAGGGGACAGCATTGGGGTCAATAAGCTATGCAGATGCGCCAAGATCGCCTATTCCGATTTCATGGCGCAACCGTATCAACGGTAAAAGAAGATACAACTGCTCGGCATCGTAGGGATGTAGATTATCGGGCATCCCTTGCCTCCTCTTAAGAATCAGATGCATTCAATATAAACATCCGTCTTTGGGTCGGAAATGGCTTTGTCGGACGAGCCCATATGTCGAGGTATCATCCCCATATTTCAGTATAAATACCATTTGACAGCCTTAACAATGTTTGTTAGCAGGCACTACCTGGGAGTTTATTTTGTCTTTTCGTTCCACCAACTTGAATAAAGTGCTTACCGATGCACTGGAAGACTATCTCGAGACCATTTATATCATGGTACGAGATAAAGGCTTTGCACGGGTAAAAGATATCGCCAATGCCCGTTGTGTAAAATCAGCATCGGTTTCCCCTGCCATGAGGCGCCTTGCCAAGCATGGATTGATAAAATACGTTCGCCGTGAGTATATCGCCCTGACACCCGATGGTGAGAAAGAGGCCCGCAGGATATACGCCCGTCACCAGGTCCTGGAGCGATTTTTCCTTGACGTACTCGACGTGAATCCAAAGACGGCCAGGAATGATGCTTGCGCCATAGAGCACTTCTTATCGCCACAGGTGATGGATCGCATAGTGAGGTTCTTCGAATTCCTTGATATGTGCCCGGAGGGTCAAGCCTTTATTACCAAGTTTCAGAATTGTTCGATCCTGGAGAAACAAGATGGTACGCCTGGATGCCATTCCGAGTGCACCCCCTCCATCGAGGTCCTCCGGCCCGATCTGCATCGTGTAAAGAGTGTCGCGGATCTGAATCCCGGCGAAGCAGGGCGGGTAACCAGGGTCAAAGGCCATGGAGCTGTACGCCAGCGTCTTCTGGACATGGGGATCCTGCCTGACAGGCGCATCGAAATAGAGAGAATCGCGCCTGCCGGAGACCCGATTTGGATAAAGCTCGGAGGTTTTCAGTTATCGTTGCGGCGTAAGGAGGCCGAGACGGTCATGATTACAACCGGTTGATTCATTGCAGCAACCCGTGAAACAGGAACCGATTCTCTCGTTTTGACACAATACCGGAATAGCCGGGGGAAATGCCGGAATGGTCGGCATCCGGCAGGCATCCCATCATGAGCCGCCCCTGGAAAAACGGCCCAGGTCACGCTCGGTCAAAATCTCCAATCCATGCTCGATCAAGAGCGCGCATGCCACTCCTGAACGCCTGTCCTTGGTCTTGCCAATATCATGTTCTCCATCCACCGGGGCGAACCCAAGCCCGCAAGACGGGCTGTTCTCTTTCAGAATCGCCGATTTCGCTCCTGATTGCGCTGCCGCTAAAAGAGCCTTCTTCGCCCCTTCCAAGAAGTTGGAGGTTACATCCTGTCCATGGTCATCCACAACCAAGGCCCGGCCCTGAAGCACTGCAAACCCATCTCCTCCCTTCAACCTGGAAGGCCGCCTTGGAGTCGGCAACCCACCGTCCGCTTCAGGACAAATAGGAATCACGTCCTTGCCGATCAAGTAATCCATGACACTGCTGTTCGACTTGCTCTTGCCGTCGTATCTGCACCGTACGCCCAGGAGGCACGCGGAAACCAGCACAGGCCTGCTCATTCGAGGAACACCTTTCTTTTGCCCTTTGCCAGTCTGCCGATGACGACAGGTGATTCAGCTCCTTTTCGGAGAGCCTCCATAGCCTGGTCCGCATCGGCGGGGGCCGTTACAAGGCAGAAGCCTATTCCCATATTGAAAGTCCTGAACATCTCGTCTCTGGGCACATTCCCTTCCCTGGAAATGAGATTGAAAACCGGATGAGGTTCCCACGTCGTCGTGTCGATTAAGGCATCCAGGCCGTCCCCAATTATCCTCGACAAGTTGCCTGGAATGCCTCCACCCGTAATGTGAGCCATTGCCTTTATCTTCACTTCCTGCAAAGCATTTAGAACCGCCCTCACGTAGATTCTGGTCGGCTCGAGAAGTTCCTCGCCCACGGACCGGCCCAGTTCCTCTAATCTCGTGTCTACCTTGTACGAACAAAGGTCGAAAAAAACCTTTCTTGCCAAGGAGTAGCCATTGCTGTGCAAGCCGGACGACTTGAGTCCGATTATGACATCACCTTCACTGCAATTACTGCAATCGAGCATTTCGGATTTATCAACCGCGCCAACGCAAAAGCCGGCCATTTCGTACTCGCCCCTCTTGTAGAAACCCGGCATTTCAGCAGTCTCTCCTCCTACGAGAGCAGCCCCGGCCTTCTTACAGCCCGCTGCTATGCCCGTGACAACCGAGGCAAGACGTTCTTCGTCCATGCCGCCTGTGGCGAGATAATCAAGGAAAAAAAGCGGCTCGGCCCCGGCTGTCAATACGTCGTTCACACACATCGCAACCAGGTCGATTCCTATGGTGTCATGAACGTCGGCGGCAAAGGCAATCGAAAGCTTGGTCCCGACTCCATCCGAGCCCGAAACAAGGACAGGGTTGCTGAATTTCTTGATATCGAGTTCAAACGGCGCGCCGAATCCACCGATCGGCAAGAGCACCCCGGGTCTGAAAGTGGCTTTTGCCAAGGGAGCGATACGCTGAACGAAACGGTCGCCCGCCTCGATATCAACGCCGGCATCCTTGTATGTTATCGTCATTTAATACCTCCAATGACCCCGAAAAGAAAAATCTATAAAGCCTTTGTCATTCGAAGCTTACCGGAGGCGGCTTCCTGACCGGATCGCCCAGCAATGATTTTACGAGCCTGTCTGCTTGTTCTTTTCCCAGCTTCAAGGCATTAGCAGGGTCGGACAAGCCGCCGTGTCCCGATTCGCCGCTTTCCCGTTTTTCCTTTTCAAGATACACGGTCTGGGTGGGAAATGCGAACTCCACACCAAGCCTCCCGGCCAGTCTGATAATGTCCAGGAACAACCTGTGTCTTTCCCGAAGTTCGGTGGCCCATTCGGGTGTCTCGAGAAAACAATAGAGCAAGATGTCGAGGCTGGAAGCGGAAAATTGGTTCAGGTATACGTGGTAGTAATCCTTTCGCGTATAAGGATGCTTACGAATAAGTTCCCTTATTCCCTCGCAAAAGGCCTCTATCAATTCCGGCGGAGTATCATAGGTGACACTTATCATGGTCTTGACACGCCTGTATTTTCTCACGCCGTAGTTGTCCACCATCGAGCTGGTCAATTGCGCATTCGGAACCGTTACCACGGAATGATAAAAGGTTCGGAGCCTGGTGGTTCGAAGTCCGATATCCTCGACAGTGCCGTCTATACCGTTCACGTTTATCCAGTCACCGATTTGAAAGGGTCTGTCGGCCAACACGGTTATCGAACCGAACAGATTGGATACCATGTCCTTTGCAGCAAGTGCAAAGGCCAAACCGCCGAGGCCCATACCTGCAAGCAAGCTGGCCATGTCAATGTTCAGGTTGTCCGCGATGAATACCAGGCCGAAACCAACGATGAAGACCTTGAGAGTTCTTCTGACCATGGGAACTATCAAGTCGTCCAGCTTGTTCTCTGTCTTTTCGGCCAGGGTCATGAAGTAATCGGAAATGATATCGATAATCTTGAAGGAGGACCAAATTCCACCGAGGCTTACTACAACCACACCCGCGAATCGCAATACCTGGTAGAACACGCCCTCGATATTCACAAGCGGGAAAAGCAACAGCCACAGGGTTCCTGCGGAGAAGAGGCCGAAGGGCCTGGCCATCTTGTTCATGCTTACTTTTTCGTCTTTCCCGGTCATCCTGGCCGCATGCCATTTTCCAAGCGCCCTCGATCCGAGAAAGGTTATCAGCCTGTCGGTTATAACGCAGCCAAGCACCAGCCCCAAAAGTGCAATCCACTGCCAGTTCTCTATCAGAAAGGCCCTACCCTTTAGCCAGCCTGTCAACCCATCCATTCCAGAAGGCATGTCTTACCTCCTTAAGCAGTTCTGAAATCATGCCGTTCAAAGTCTTATACTTGTGAAGGTCCGGATTCGCAAGACCTGAATAAAGCCGTGTACCCGCGATTACCGGGAATTCTTGTTTTTTTATTTTTTGACCAGCTCCGCCACCGGTTCGCAAAACAAGTCTTTCAAAAATTTTCCCTTGTCATATAATCCTTTCCGATATGTGTTTTCAGGGTTTGGAAAGATTGCACACCGTATCAGCCGGAGGCGCTTTGAGGCACTGGTCCATAGCTCTCTTGTTCCTGGCTTCCCTGACATCCGGGAATATTTTTACTGGCTGTGACTGCGGCAACACCAGGAAGTGTTCATTAAACTCTGATTGCTCGTACGGCCAATATTGCCGAAATGGATCGTGCAAAACCGATTGCAGACAAAATAGGGACTGTGGGCCCGGCGGCAGGTGTGATGTTGCAAACGGACGATGCATCGAAACCGGAGACAGCGATGCCTGGCCCGATGCAGGCTATTGTTCCAATGACCAGGATTGCAGTCCGCCGTATGCAATATGTACATCGGGGCAGTGCACTGCAGGATGCGTTATCGAAGGTGTAACATGCCCTTTCGGGCAGGTATGCGACAGGGCCACCGGACATTGCAAGCCTGCCGGGGACATGGATTTGGTTCCGTGTACTACCGATGCGGATTGCAGTCCACCGGACTCGATATGTGACAAGCGCCTTGGATATTGCACCCCAGGGTGCCTTACCACGGGCTGCGACACAGGATTTACCTGTGACAAGGCAACAGGATGGTGCAGGCTTCCGGGAGACGAATACGAACCGGATGCCTTTGCCTTGTCCTATGTCTATCCCAAAACCGGGCCGGCCGAGGGAGGCAACCAGGTTTGGATTACCGGCGCAGGCTTCACGGCAGGCACGACCGTGCTGTTCGGCGGAGTAGAAGCCGCGATTGCATCAAGGAAACTGCCGGGAATGATCTCTGTATATGTTCCAGCCGGAACTTTTGGTTCAGTGGTCGATATCGAAGCAAAGGACGCCAACACATCCTCAAAGGCAACCATGTACAAGGCATACACGTACACCACTGATATCCATCCTGCAAAATTCGATTTCGAAAAACATTCGATTGAGCTCGACGAAGTGTGCGGCCCGATTGATTCGGCCGACCTGAATTTCGATGGTTATCCCGACATAGTAGTAGGCTGTCCCCAATCGGGTTCCTTGGCTGTTTCATTGGGCGGTAAGGGCCTTGAATTCGCACCACCCGTCAAGTGGGCCATTGAATATACCTATCCCTGGGCCATTGCCCTTTCAGATATCAACAAGGACGGTTACGTGGACATCGTGTGTGCAAACGGCGTACAAACGAGGTACCTCACAACAGCCTTGGGTGATGGTTCCGGAGCATTCTCATACAAAGAAGAGCTAAACACCGGCATAGGCCCGGTGGACGTCATTGCAACCGATCTTAACCGTGACGGGCTTACAGACATTGCGAGTTGCGACCAAAGGTCGAGCTCACTTAGCGTCTTTGCCCGGAATTCCGACGGCAAATTCCTGGATGCGCAACCCGGATACATAGCAAGATCTCCTTTCAGACTTGTCGCCTTTGGTGACCAGGGTAAGATGCGCATCGCATCGATAGGCTCGTCCGGCACGACCTTGTCGGTCGGAGACCCGGCCACCGTGCTCGCCGAAATCGAATTACAAGACGCGCCCGGCGACCTGGCCGCAGCCGACGTCGACATGGACGGTTTCATGGACATGATCGTCTCCTATCCCGGCAGGAGTTCCATCCAGGTGATCTCGGGTTTGGGCAACCGGTTGTGGGCCCCGACCAGGGAATACCTCGCAGGTCCGGGAGCAAGATTCATCAGAACCGCCGATCTCGACGGCGACGGTGACACGGATATCATTGTTGCAGGTGAAGGCCTTTACATCCTCGAGGGAAACGGCAAGGCCAAGTTCTCCCTTGCCATGTCCATTAAACTCGATTCTCCTCCATCCAGGCCGATCGTGGACGACTTCGACCGTGACGGCCTGCTGGATATTGCGGTTAGAGCCGGAAAGGAAATATTGGTCTTCAAGAATATTTCCACAAAGGGACAAGAATCGGACGCTCCCACACTGCTCGATATTTCCCCCCTTAGCGGACCCGGGGCAGGCGGCAACAAGGTAAGCCTGTTCGGTGCCGGCTTTCCCAATGAAATGGAGGTATTCTTTGGAGACCAGCCTGCATCCGGCCTTGAAATTCGATCATCGGGATGGGCCAGGATCACGGCTCCACCCGGCCCGGGTGACTCCGGCCGGGGCGTGGTCGACGTATCCGTAAAGAGTCCGGGCGGAAAGGACGAGTCGACGTTGAAAAAGGCCTACACCTACCTTGACGAAATAACTCCGGGGTCGATCGACTTCAATGTTGCCACGGTTTCATTTGACGGCGGCCTCAACGCTCTGGCCTCCGCAGACCTGGACGGTGACGGTTTATCGGATGTCCTGGCCGGAACAAGAGGTAACAACGGGGTTGCGCCATTCCTGGCCGGAGGACTTTTGCCCGGAGAAAAAATCAGCCTGGACGGGCCGGTCAGGGCCATTGCCACAGGCGACCTCGATGGTGATTCATGCCCGGATGCGGCAACAACGATCTTTTCCCAAGGCAAGGTGCAAGTCGAAATCCTGCACAATGACTGCACGGGCAAGCTCATTGACGCCGGCCCGGTATCAGAGCCCGGAGTAAGCATGTCGGCAGGGTTGATACTGGTCGACCTCGATCGGGACGCAAGTCTCGATATCGCAGGAGCAGGCGGGAATTCGGCTACCACGTTACTCGGTGCGGGCAATGGTTACTTCGGGGTTCCCAACAAGGCCGACCTTGTATCACTGGCCCAGGATATCGACTGGGGCTTCTTCGGCTTCGACGGCCTTCCCGACCTTGCGCTGGCAGACAGTTCCCTGGATGCATCTTCAGGCAAGTTGGTCATTGCAGCCGGGGCAGGAAACGGGAAACTCGGCTTGGGCGCGACAGTCGCAACCGACTCTCCGGTTCGCAGGCTCTCGCTCGGACATACAGGCGACCTCGAGTTTCCGATTCCATTCATTGCAACCGATTCCGGTGTCTATGCCGTCACAGGAAATCCCTTTACAGGCCAGGACGTAAAGCAGGTGAAAATCGCCGGTACGGCTATGAGCGAGTTGGTATCAACCGACTTGAATGGTGATGGATGGCCTGACCTCGCTGCCCTGGATGCGTCGTCCAACAGCGTAATCATATTCATCGGGGATCCCGCCGCCTCGACCTGGAGCCGCTCCAAGACAATTGCAATCAACGGCGTGGACCCGTCCGGGAGCCGCATCATATCAACCGACCTGAACAGTGACCAGGCAATGGATCTCGTAGTATCCACCACAACAGGAATGACACTTCTGCTCAACAAACCTGATTAGAGCCGTTCCCAACACTAATGCCGTAACGCGTTGTCCCTTTTTTAAATACCAGGGACACGAAACCGGCTCCCTGAATATCTCCATCTTTTATTCCCATATCATCCAGATCGGAGTTTGGACCTGTAAACAGGCAGCTTTTCGCATCCATGAAAGTCAAGCCCGCCTTGTGGGCCATCTCCCTAACCTCAACCGTGGAATAGAACCGGGCCCGTGAATAGAAGGGGTGGCCTCTGTTTTTCAATTCAATATATTTTCGGCCCCAGGCTGAATCCCCGGGCACTATCGCAACTACAAGCCGGCCCCGGACCTTGATAACCCTTGCGGCCTCCTGTAAAGCCTTTTCGGGGTCGGTTACGAAACACAGGGTGACCACCATCAGAACACCAGGAAACCTCCCTGAATCCAAGGGAATATTCTCGGCCGTTCCGCAAACAACCCTGATATTCCTGGTTGCAGCCAGCTCGAGCGATTTTATCGAAGGATCGATACCGAAACCGATACCAAGCGAACGCGCAAAACGCCCTGTACCGACACCCACCTCCAGCCAATCACGGTCTATGCCCGATTCAACCCTGCGAATAGCCTCTAGTTCCCTGTCGAAAACCGGCCTTCCCTCCTCCGAATCGAACCATGCATCGAAGCTGGATACAAGGCTGTCGAAAAGCGCCAATGCCTTCACCTAAACCTCAAACATGGCTGCAACGATCATCCGATTAAGAAACATGCAAACATGCCAAGCCAACACAGAAAGAATCGTTTCGCCTCACTACTCATAACAACAGGGCAAACGCCGCTACTTGGCGTATTCCACGGCCCTGGTCTCCCTGATTACAGTCACTCTTATCTGTCCCGGATAGGTCATTTGTTCCTCTATCTTCTTGGCCATGTCCCTTGCAAGCACCATGGCTTCCTCGTCGTTGACCCTCTTGTTCGCCACCATGACCCGGATTTCTCTGCCTGCCTGAATGGCAAATGATTTTTCCACACCGTCAAAGGATTTTGCTATCTTCTCAAGGTCCTCCAGGCGCTTGACATAACTTTCCAGCATCTCCCTTCTTGCACCGGGCCTTGCGCCTGAAAGGGCGTCCGCCGCCTGCACGAGCACTGCAACCAAGCTTTGCTTCGGCTCCTCGTCATGGTGGGCCGCTATGGCGTTTACTATCTTGGGCGACTCGCGATACTTCTTGGCCAGGTTGGCGCCGATTATCGCGTGCGAGCCCTCGACTTCGTGGTCGACAGCCTTGCCAATGTCGTGCAACAAGCCCGCCCTTTTAGCCTGCTTTGTATTTAGGCCCAGTTCAGATGCCATGACTCCGGCCAGGTGGGCCACTTCGATGGAATGTTCGAGCACGTTCTGGGCATAGCTGGACCTGTATTTCAAACTACCGAGCAACCTGACCACTTCGGGCTGCAAGCCATGTATTCCCACATCAAAAGTGGCTTGTTCACCAGCCTCCTTGATGGAACGTTCAACTTCTTTCTCGGCCTTGGCAACGATTTCCTCGATACGCGCCGGGTGAATCCTGCCGTCTGTGATCAACTTTTCCAGGGCCAGTCTCGCCACTTCCCTACGCACAGGGTTGAAACCGGAAAGAATTACCGCCTCGGGCGTATCATCGATTATCAAGTCGATACCGGTTGCCGCCTCCAGTGCGCGTATGTTCCTTCCTTCCCTGCCGATAATCCTGCCCTTCATGTCATCGTTCGGCAACGCGACCACTGTTACCGTCCGTTCGGATACATATTCCCCGGCGTACCTCTGAATTGCGGTACATATGATATCCCGGGCCTTGTCTTCGGCCTTTTCCTTTGTTTCATCCTCTATCTGCTTGATTCTTTTTGCTGAATCGTGCCTGGCTTCATTCTCGATGGATTCAATGAGTTGTTTCTTGGCTTCTTCCGCTGTCATGCCTGCAAGCCTCTCCAGTTGTCTCTTGCGCTCATCTTCCAGGCCCTTAACTTCATGCTCCCGCCGTGTAATGTTTTTCAACTTCAGATCGAGCGCCTTTTCCCTGGAAGCAAGGTCATGTTCTTTCCCTTCGATGAGTCTCATCTTCTTGTCGATGTTCTCTTCTTTCTGCTCCAGCCTCTTTTCCATCCGCTGGAGTTCTTCACGTCTTTCTCTCGATTCTTTTTCGAATTCCGACTTGGCCTTGAGAAGAAAATCCTTGGCCTGAAGCTCGGCCTCTTTTTTCAAGCTTCGGGCATTCCTCTCTGCTTCCTTGACCAGGCCTTCGGCCTTGCGGCGAGCCTCGTCAACACCGGCGCCCGCCCTTATGCGGTAAATAATGTACAGGGCTGTAATGCCCGCCACCAATCCAGCAATGAACAATAGAATTTCCGTAGCAATCACTTTCCTACCTCCTTTATTTAAATCGTCCGTACGAACTACACCAGTGTCCGTATGCGCCGCCGATTGCGGGAGACAGGAAAGAGGCAGATGAGGTTTTCCCTGTTGGCCGAAATAAGTCAGGGCCGGATTTGCATCAGTCTCAGCTTTTCAAACCGCGTTTTGCCCTGAATCTTTTGTGCTTGACCTCCTTTCGCAAGACCTATCGAAAAACCAGGTCGAGGTGCGTTCAACCCTTTTTGCACTTTTACCGGCCGGGAACGCTCCTCCTAAATAAAATCTCCTCTGGATCTATCTCCACGTCCGCAGCAGCGCGGACGAATACTCCCTCTTGGAATCCCGGACTGTTCTAACCGGATTCCTCTTCCGTCAAACTCCTCTTAAGCTTTTCTATTATCTTTGTAACCCGTTTCTTTACCAATTCTTCGAGTTCCTTCCGTTGCTCGGCTTCACTGAAACGTTCATCCGCAATATCCAGAGCGGCAAGCAGGGCCAGCCTGTAGCTCGCTACAGCGCCTGTGCTGTTTCTAAGCTGCAGCACCTTGTCATTTACGTAACCAGCCAGTTTCTTGATATGGGCCTCACCCTTTTCGTGAGTAACCCAGAATTTCTGACCCATTACCTTTATCTCGACCTTAGTTGCCAAGATACACCACCATACCTTTTTGGTACAGACAACTATTATGAAAAATATAATGATATTTTTTAGTTCTAGTCAAGACCCGGATATTTTTACGTGATAGCCGAATTAAAATGTCAGTAGGAAGGGGATTCGTCCCATACGGATTCAGGCTGTTCGCAACAATTCCAGGGGCGTTGCCCCTGTTTAAATCAAATAAAATCAATTCCCCAAAAGCCCCAAAGGGGCGAAATCGAAATAAAATAGCCTGGGGCAACGCCCCAGGAATCATTGGTACCAAACAATCCCCCTCGCCCGCTCTGCGGGAGAGGGGAACAAAAGGGGGTGAGGGCGGTGCAAAGCAGGCCTGGTCCGGGAGATAAAATACAAATTGTTCGGCTTTTTTCATGCCTTGAAAATCAACCTGGGTGGGGAGGGCCTCGTGCAATTAAATCAAATAAAACCAATTCCCCAAAAGCCCCAAAGGGGCGAAATAAAATAGCCTGGGGCAACGCCCCAGGAATCATTGGTACCAA
>JAADFL010000061.1:27606-40106 GCA_013152945.1 Deltaproteobacteria bacterium
ACCGCCCCTACTTAAGGTATGTGGCATGAACCATTACCCCTACTGACATTTTCACTCGGCACTTTACTGACATATTGACTCGGCTTCGACAGACCCGGATATTTTTACGTTCACAACAACGGCATTTGACATAAGAACTTGCCATGGCTTTGAATATCATACTATCCTGTTTACGTCTTGTACCAAAGGAGGTCGCAATGTCCTTCAAGTGCAAAATCGTTTTAATGTCCATGCCTTTTACTCTTTTCATTTCACTCTTTCCCGCCGCCGGTCTTGCACAGGAAAAACCAGTCGATCTTTCAGGGCGATGGTCTTCCCCTCTAGGTGTATTGAAAATCGAGGACCTCGGAACCGAAATAACGGCGACTGCCGAAACCTCAGGACCATGTTTCCAGGGTTCCGAGGAAATCATGCGTGGAACACTGGTCGAAGACACAATCTCGGGCAAGTTCATATACTGCGCAAAAGGTAACGGCTGCAAGGCCAGACAACAAGGGTACATGGTTCTCCTGGTCTCGAAAAAGGGCAACCTGATAACAGGTTCACTCGCCATCAAGCGAAAGGCCGGGTGCGACATTCCGGGTTTCCTTGACGGCAATGGAATAACTCTGAAAAAACTTGCAACAGGGCATCCTCTTGGACCGGAAAGTCCCAAAGGCCCGACCGCAATAGGTAAAACACAGGGGTATGATCCCAGAAACTTTGCACCCATCAAGAGGGCCAAGATCGCCCTCGAGCATGGAAAGCAATTGCTCCAGGCAGGCAGGTTCGAAGCAGCCCGGCATGAATTCGAAAAGGCTTCAACCCTGGACCCGTCCAACCCCGTGGCTTTCAACGGGATAGGCGTGACCTACTATGCGCGCCACATGTATAAAAAGGCTTTGAAGAATTACAAGCTGGCTCTCGAAGCCGGCCCTAACTTCGGAGATGCCTATTACAACATTGCATGCATCTATGCACTTACGAAAAAACCAAAGCTTGCGTTCAAGTACCTTCGTATAGCACTTCTGAACGGATTCGTGGATTTTGCCGCCATGAGAAAGGACCCGGACTTGAAGGCATTACACGGCAAACCGGAATTCCAGCAAATACTTCAAGGCGACTTCTAAAGCATTGGAACGTAGGATAGTATGATCGGACACTTGTTTCTGATACTTTTCTTGGCAGCAGCCGCAGCATTCGCAATGTATGTCCATTTCAGGTTGATCGGAAAGGAACCGTCTCCATTCGAATTCAAGGAAGAGCACCTTGTAAGGATAGCAGCCAATGTTCCTGTCGAAGGTCCGGGGAACAAGCCCGGCAGACGAAAGTTGTCCAGGTACGCAATTGCATTGACCGACACCAGGTTCGCCATGTTCCAGTGGGGCAAGGATACCATCAATATCAGGCATGAAAACCGGGATTTGGCACAATTCAAGCAATCAGGGAACAAGTTGATACTCGATCTCCGACAAGGCGGCACGGCAACCGGTAGGCCCGGGGTGTACATGATCTTCATAGACAAGCCTGCTCTTTGGGCATCTGAAATACGCCGGTGGCGGGAGATGACAATCGAGCCGGAAAAAGACGAGGAAGTATGAGAATCCAGGGCCGTTGCTCTAGGTTTTTAATTTTGGCTCACGGTTCGGGCTCGTAATGAAAAATAAGAATGACCTGCATGGACGAGGCGTCAGTCGAAATATGCTCGATATTTGCATATTTGCCTGGCGCCTTGACAGCGGCCGGTTGTTTCGGTTAGTAAAGTTGCTCTTTGAAGGTTCTTTGGCGATGTAGCTCAGGTGGTCAGAGCAAGCGGCTCATATCCGCTGCGTCGGGGGTTCAAGTCCCTCCATCGCCACCACCTCCAAAAAAGCGGCCGGTTCGGCGCCAAGATATAATCATGAAACATTGTCTTTTCGATGGTTGTTACCGATTAACTCGACCCGGCAGAAAAAAACAATGTGCCCTTTTTCTTCAGTGCCGGGCACAAATTCACTTCGTTGGTGGTTTCACTTTTTTGAAACGCGGGATTTCACTGCGAACAGTGCCAGCAGCAACAGTAGGCCAATAGGAGGCTGCTGATTACCGGACGAAGAACATTCACATCCGCCATTGCTCTTTTGTCCCGTGCTTGTTCCCGTATCTGTATCCGTGCCGGTGTCGGTATCCGTATCCGTGTCGGTATCCGTGTCTGTATCCATGTCCGTGTCGGTGTCGGTGTCGGCGTCGGTGTCTGTATCTGTGTCAGTATCGGTGTCCGTATCCGTATCTACGTCAGTATCTGTGTCCGTATCCGTATCTACGTCAGTATCTGTGTCGCCGCCTTGGCCTGGTTTGCAAATCTTGTCTCCAAAATAGCTCTGGCAGGTCCACCCCTGGACGATATTGCAATCATTGTCGCTTGCACATTTCTTCGAGCAGGTCTTACCGCCCTGGTCTGCTTCAAAACAAATTCCACTGAGGCAATCCTCGCCTGTGGCGCAATCATCACCGTACTTGCCGGGAGCATCCTGGTCCAAGGTCTCGATCTTGAAAGAACTTAATACAACAGTGGCGTCGCCGCCTGCATTGACAGGAATAATGTACAAATCACCTTCCGGTATCTCATTGCCTGTTTCGTACAACCATGCAGCCTTCCTGCCCTGAAAGTCGGTTGCAACACCTTCATAGTCGAACGTAGCCTGTGTCCTGACGGGATTGCCGTCTTGCCATGCAAACTCAACCGGGCTACCTTTGCGTGCCAGCACGTGGATCTCGGCCTGCCCTCCGCCTCCGAATCCTCCGCCGGACTCGCTCTCGGTCCACGACACCCTTATTGATTTTACCCCCGCCCCTACATTTACCTTGAATTGCTTGGGGCCCGGCACGTAGGGATCGACATTCACCTGTCCCCTTCCATACACGAACAGGAGATAATTCAATGGACCGCTGTAATCAGACACCCGGACATAATCTATGAGTCCCCTGTCTGAAAGAGCCTTTTGCGCAGCCGTGCCGGCATCGTCTCCATACAGATTTTTGACAGCCTCTATAGTCGCCTTGGCGCCACTGTCGAAATTGTCGCCCGGCACCAAGGTGGTAAGCCCTGAAAATGCGGCCTCTGCAACCTGATCATTGTCAAAACCCAAATCCGCCAATGCCACCTTCATATCCCAAAGACCGGCGGACCAAACCTGGCCGTCCTGGTGGGCTTCTCCGCCAATACTGTCGGGACATGTCTCGGCATACTTGGAAAGCTCCCTCATGCAGGCCCCTACGCCCGGAATCCTGGGGCTCAAATAATTGCCTATGCACGTATCATCCGTGAACAGGGCCGCAAAATAATCCGCATATCCTTCATTCATACCGTAAGGCGTGGTGTCGAGCCCATATTTATCATTGACCATGGGCGCATTGGACCAATCCGTTATAACGTTGCCTATAACAGCATGGGTGAACTCGTGGTATATCACATCCGCCTCGTATGAAGCATCACCGTCGGTTCCGAAGGTCCCGAATATGACCGCATCCCTTTGCCATCCGGGCAAACCTGGTATACCGCCGGGCATGAACGCCGCATTGGGCATTCCACAGAATTTTTTACTGCACGAAGGCATGCCGAACATGCTCATCAACTGGTCGGCTATCTTCATCTCCGTGACGGCATGAAGAGGCATGGATTCACTCTTGATGTCGAACTTGTCGTCCAGGCTCTTGTACTTGGCATATTCCCAATTGAGGTGATAGAACATATTGACCTGGGGAAACAAGGATTCGTCCAGTTCCGGGTGTTTCCAATCATCGAAGTAGTAATCCCCGTTTTCATCGGGTAATGCCTTTTGAGTCTTCGTGCACACGGGAAACTCCATGCCGCCGTAACTGAAGGTCTCACCTTCGTCCGTGCATCCAAAGGACTTGATCCACTCTCCTGTCAGGGTGTCGTCCTGGTCCCAACGCTTTTCCAGGGTTACGTCGATCGGGGGAAACTCGGGTTCGTCTCCACCCGCAGGGTCGTCCCATTTCCCGGGATTGTCTTCAAAGACCCATGCCTTGTTCATTTTCATAACCCTGTTCACCCTGTATAGGAACTTACCTGTGCGTGCATCAACGTACGATACCATGTACACAAGCGGAGGAACTTTCAGGTGAATTTCCCATGCAAGCAAGGGCCTGCCCGTCATTCCTCCTGCAAGCACTACAAGACGGGATACCGCCGCCCGGGCCATGGCTTTCCATTTCGTGCCTGAAAGCGCCCTTGCAATTGCGGCCACGGCGGATATCCCCGGAGTATTATCAATGCCCCTGATTTCAACCGCACTTGACCTGAACGATCGCACCCTGCCCTCGGAGTCGAGCCAGATGGTTACATCCGCACCTATTACCGGCAAGCTCCTGTACGACTGCTTGTATCTCACCACGGTCCATCCCGCATTACCTGAAATGCCGTCTCCAACGAGGCGGGATTCGGGATCGAGTCCTATCAAGGAGCGATATTCCTGGATAAAATCAGCTATTGAATCGACCGTGTAAGGCATGGTCTCCAGGCCGTATGCCGACCTAAGACCCATTCCATGCTTTTTCCAGGTTATCCTTGCCCCCCCGGGGCCCTCTATGGAGGCCAACTGTTTCTCCAACAACAATCGTGACGGGTTGTGCCCGTTTCCTGCACCGGCGGATGAAACAGGCATCAAGCTGATCATGGAAACAAAAGCCATGAAAGAGAAGAAACGCGCCATAGCTACCTCCTTTGGGCAAGCATTCAGCATCACCCCGGTAATAATGTTGAAAAAACTTATCACATGTCTTTTTTGTACTCAACCTGCTGTCTTGCCATGCAATAAAGTGATGACAAATCATCACCCCTGGGTTAGAAAAATAAAAACAACAGGAGGATATCAATGAAAACAGCCGGCCTTTTTATTATAATTACGATATTTCTGACTGCCTTCACGCCTGCTTCCATTGGCGCAGGGGCTCATGCCTCGGCCAAGAACATACTTGATCGCATCGATGACCTTTACAGGGGCAAATCCAGCCATGCCAAAATGTCCATGAAGGTCGTAACATCACATTACACCAGGGAAATGATCATGGAGGAATGGACAAGGGGCAAGGACTTTTCACTCGTAAGGATCCTTTCCCCGAGAAAAGACAGGGGCACGGCGACATTGAAGGCAGGCAAGGATATCTGGAATTACCTGCCCAAGATAAAAAGAGTAATAAAAATTCCATCTTCCATGATGAGCCGTTCCTGGATGGGCTCGCACTTCACAAACGACGACCTGGTAAAGGAAAGCAGGATGGCGGATGACTACAACTACAGCATCACCTTTGAGGGTAAAAGAAATGGCAAGGACATCATCGAGCTGACACTCGATCCCAAGCCCGATGCCGCAGTGGTATGGGGCAAGGTGGTAATTGTTGTTGATAAGAAAGACATGCTGCCTGTCTTTGCCCGGTACCTTGATGAAGACATGAAACTCGCAAGGACCATGTATTTTTCAAATGTGAAGATCCTGGGCAAGAGAAAGATCCCATCTACAATGAAAGTCGTGCCTGCGGACAAACCCAATGAATACACGGAATTCTCCGTCCTAAACATAGACTTCGATGTCAACCTGGATAGAAATTTCTTCTCTATCAGAAACCTGAAAAAGTAACCCGGGAGGCGGGATGTTGACCCTGCGGATAGCTTGGAGAAACCTCTGGCGGAACAACCGCCGCACTGCCATAACCTTTGCGGCATTGTCGCTGAACACAGCCGTGCTCATTGCAAGCTTCGCACTGATGCTGGGCATGCTTGACGATCTGGTCAGGAACGCTACGGACCTCGTAGTCGGCCAAGTACAAGTTCATCATCCCAAGTACAGGTCCGAGCGGTCCATATATGACACGGTGATAAAACCCGGCGACATCTTGCAGGCCGCCGCCTCTGCAGGCATAGCAGCCTCCCCGAGAGCTTATGGCTTCGGGCTCGTTTCCCATGGAAAGAACTCGGCAGGCGCACGATTCTGCGGTGTCTTCCCTGAAAAAGAGAAAAAGACAGTGGAACTGTACAAGCACCTGCTCGCCGGCAATTACCTGCCTGATAAACCCGGCAAGAAACTTGTGCTTGGGAGAAAGCTCGCCAAGACCCTGGAAGTCAAAGTTGGTGACGAGATAATCGTGGTCGTACAGGCCGCGGATGGCTCAATGGGCAATGACATATACCACGTAGCAGGTATCCTGAAAAGCATGGGCGAAGGAATAGACAGGACCCTTGCCATGGTGCACTACAAGGACATGGAGGACCTGTTCGCATTAAACGGCACATTCCACGAGATCGTGTTGAACTCATCCGGCAAGATGCCGGAAGACAAGGTGGCAGCCGCCATATTACCTTCTGCAAAGGGCAATGAGGTTATGACCTGGCGTCAGCTCATGCCTCCTTTAAACGACATGCTCAATGCCATGAACGGCATGTTGATCCTGTTCGGCGCAATATTCTTCCTTGCAGCAGGACTCGGCGTAATGAACACCATGCTCATGTCCACGTTCGAACGTATCCGCGAGTTTGGACTTTTGAAGGCCATCGGCGCCACGCCGTGGCGAATCATAAAAGAAGTTTCTGCAGAAGCCCTGCTCCTGGGTGTGGCAAGCACGCTTGCAGGGGGAGCTATCGGTACGTTTCTCGCCTGGTATTTTCAATACCACCCAATAGATCTTACAGGGTTCGCACCGGACGGCATAAGTGCAATGGGCGTTGCCATGAATCCCGAGTGGAGAGCAACACTTTCACCGGAAACAGTATGGATGCCAATAGTAGTAATGTGGATTATTTCACTTCTGGCTGTTCTCTGGCCTGCTGTCAGGGCGGCCCGGCTCGACCCCGTAAAAGCCCTGGTACAAGTCTGAACCCGGAGGTTTGTTGCATGGCACTTTCAAAGATCATCAAGCTTGCTTGGCGTAACCTGTGGCGGCATAAGCGTAGAACATGGATAACCGTTTCATCCATAGGCCTGGGCATGGCATTTGCGTTGTTCCTGATAGCCCTTGGCGATGGGGTTTATAAGAAATTGATAGACCAGGGTATAAGGCTCGAGGCAGGGCATGTCACCCTGGAGCACCCTGATTATGAAAAAGCACCTGCTGTGGACAGGTATGTCGGGCCATTGTCGTCAATTTCAAAGGCGTGCAGATCTATCAGTGGAGTAAAAAGAATAAGGCCGATAATTCGGGGCCAGGCTGTTATTTCCACGAGTGCCGGATCCTCGGGTGTCGGGGTGGTGGCGGGCAACCCTGAAGAGGAAAAAGCCGTTTCCCTGATTCCAGGGAAAATAGTGGAAGGCCGCTATATAGAAAAAGGTGACAAGAGGGGTGTTGTAATAGGAAAGAGCCTTGCCAAGCGATTGAAATTAAAGGTGGGCAAGAAGCTCGTCCTCACCACCAATGATGTGAACGGAGAACTTGTAAACGAGTTGCTGCGTGTGAAAGGCATTTTCAAGACAGGGATCGAGGAGGCTGACGGTTTCCTGGTACAAGTGCCCCTGGCGGTCGGCAGGAGGATATACAAACTTCCGGATGACTACGTAACCAGGATTGGGCTCATACTCGATGATCCCAAGGACCAAGACAGCGTCATGGAAGCGGTGTCCGCGGCATTGTCCGGAAAAAACGTGGCGGTTCTCCCATGGCAAAAGGTGCTCCCGGATCTGTCTTCGTACATTGCAGTAGACAAGGGCTCGAACATCATATTCCAGATTACAATCCTATTCCTCATCGGCTTCACTATTCTCAATACCATCCTGATGAGCGTAATGGAAAGACAACGTGAGTTCGCCACCCTTCTTGCCATCGGAACAAGTCCACTGTTCTTGAAAGCACAGGTGCTCGTCGAATCGGCATTCATAGGATTGCTTGGTTGTGTACTAGGCCTTGGAATAGGCGGGTCACTTTCGTACTACGTGGAAAAGAACGGCCTGGACATGAGCAGCACGTTTTCCAAGGGAACGAGCGTTGCAGGTTTCACCATCGATCCCCTGATAAGGACCGACCTTACCATGGGCTTGATGTTATGGCTCGGACTTGGTGTTTTCCTTGGAACCATGGTGATAGGCCTTTACCCTGCTTTTAAGTCGGGCAAAGTTGATATAGCCCAGACCTTGAGGATGAATTGATAGCCGGCGCAGGCGGCAATCTGTGGAAGGTGTGTCAATGAAAGAAATACTTGGTCTCGAAGCCGTTACAAAGGAATATGGACAGGGCGACATCAAGGTTTTTGCATTGAAAGATGTCAGTATGTCCGTCAACCAGGGTGACTTCCTGGCCCTGGCAGGTCCATCCGGTTCCGGGAAAACCACAATGCTCAACCTCATCGGCGGTCTCGACAGGCCGACCCATGGCAAGGTTGAAGTAGATGGCGTCGATATTTCCAGGTTGAGCGGGGGCGCATTGAGCAGGCTTCGCCTGCACAAGATTGGTTTCGTTTTCCAGGCATACAACCTGATCCCGGTCCTGACGGCATACGAAAATGCGGAATACGTGCTAATGCTTCAGGGTGCATCCGTAAAGGAACGGAAAAGAAAAATCATGAGCCTACTCAAAGAGGTCGGACTCGACGGCAAGGAAAACAGGTACCCGCGAGAGCTTTCCGGCGGGCAACAACAGAGGGTTGCAATTGCCAGGGCCATAGCGGCTGAGCCGGCCCTGGTCCTCGCCGACGAACCCACGGCGAACGTGGATTCGAAAACCGCAAAAGCACTCTTGGACCTGATGGAAAGGTTGAACACGGAAAAAGGCATCACGTTCATCTTTTCAACCCATGACCCGGCTGTCATGGATCGAGCCAGGAAACTTGTTCACCTCAAGGACGGGAAAATCGAGGAAATTGAAGAAAAGGAGTCAAAAACCAGGGAGCCCAATGCCGACTGACGGGAAAACATAGGAGAAAAAATTGCCGGCCATGAAAAAAAAGATAAATAATTCCTTCTTGTTGCTGGTTCTTGTCCCGGCGATCTTCATCGGCTCCAGGCCGTGCCGGGCCTTCTTCGAATTTGAAAAAACGCCTTTCTCCATTGACATGGGCGCCAGCCTGCGAGGCATCTTTGCCGGTTTCCAGAATTACGATGATCCGTTCATCTTCGGCAATAACAACAGTGCCGACGGGATGTTCCAGGGCATATTTAGGCTTACCGCCGATGGGGACATGCTCGAATGGTTGCACTACGAGGTACATGGAATCCAGACCGTGCTGTCCACAACGTCCGGTTATTCCTCCCTTGGAATGGTGCAGACAGGCAACAAGGGCATGTACAGGTTCATAGACACCCACTTTGACTGGGCCGACTCGTCCGACTTCTTTGCATCCATGGCCCTGGACAGGTTCAACATACGGTTTTCCCTGCCATGGTTCGACTTTACCGTGGGCAGACAGGCCATCAACTTTTCCAAGACCTATTTCTTCAGTCCCCTGGATGTATTCCTGCCTTTCAACCCGACCAGCTTCGACAGGGATTATAAGCCCGGAGTCGACTCTGTAAAGATTGATATTCCAATAGGAGATTTTTCAGGCATCACACTGGTCGGAGCTCTTGGAAGGCGACTGGAAATAAGAGCGAATCTGCAAAAGATCGATATAGAAAACGGAAGCTTCAGAAATGACGTCGTGTTCGGATCCGCTTTCATGGCGAGGGCATTCACAACCCTTGGAGATTTCGATCTTTCCGTACAGGGCGGCAAGATATACGGAGGATACGAAGCAGGCGCAGGTTTCGAGGGAGAGATCTTCACTCTCGGCATAAGGGGAGAGGCTTCATACTTCAAAGCATCTTCAAAAAGAAAGGTACAGCATTTGCCGATGGGTGCTTCCTTGTACCTGGTCGAGGACTCGGTGAGCGCGGTTTTGGGTATCGACAGGCAGTTCGAAAACAGCTTTTATTTTGCACTGGAATACTTTTACAACAGCGCAGGCGGCGGTCCCGGGGACTTGCCCGTATCAATGGTCAGGTCCATGGCAGGCACCTTGCTTGCAATGGGAGAACATGAGCTGGGTCTGGTGACTACCTATGAGCCTTACCCTCTCATCAAACTCCAGTTGGCTTGGATTTTCTCGGCTACCGACCAGTCGACCCTGCTTTCCCCGATGGTCTCGTACTCTATTTCAGATGAGGCCGACTTTTTGTTCTCCGCTTATATCGGACTTGGCGCACGGCCCGTGAACGGCGAATTGAAAAGTGAATACGGTTCGTACCCCAACGTGTACCTCGGCGAATTCAAGTTCTATTTTTAGCGCCGCCGGTATAAAGAAATTAGAGAATTAAAGAAAAAAAGCCCACCCGCTTTCGCGGGTGGGCTAAAAAAATTCCCGGCGGCTTTCTACTCTCCCACACGGTAACCCATGCAGTACCATCGACGCCAGCGAGCTTAACTTCCGAGTTCGGGATGGGATCGGGTGTGGCCTCGCCGCCATGGCCGCCGGAAAAACCGATGACCAAACAGCAAAGAAAAGAGACATATCCAGGTCACGTGCCTGAAATAATCCCGGTTCGTCCATCCATGGGTGGCGATATCGAGACGAGCAAGCCTCACGGGCTATTAGTACCGGTTCGCTGAACACATTACTGTGCTTACACGCCCGGCCTATCTCCTCGTAGTCTACAAGGGCCCTTCAGTCCCCGAAGGGAAGGGATACCTAATCTCGAGGCCGGCTTCCCGCTTAGATGCTTTCAGCGGTTATCCGTTCCGAACTTAGCTACCCAGCAATGCCCCTGGCGGGACAACTGGAACACCATAGGTTCGTCCAACCCGGTCCTCTCGTACTAGGGTCAGATCCTCTCAAGTATCCTGCGCCTACGGCAGATAGGGACCGAACTGTCTCACGACGTTCTGAACCCAGCTCGCGTACCGCTTTAATTGGCGAACAGCCAAACCCTTGGGACCCGCTTCAGCCCCAGGATGCGATGAGCCGACATCGAGGTGCCAAACCTCCCCGTCGATGTGAACTCTTGGGGGAGATCAGCCTGTTATCCCCGGTTTTATCCGTTGAGCGACGGCCCTTCCACTCGGAACCGCCGGATCACTAAGGCCTGGTTTCCCACCTGCTCGACCCGTCGGTCTCGCAGTCAAGCTCCCTTTTGCCTTTACACTCTTCGGCCGGTTTCCAATCGGCCTGAGGGAACCTTCGCGCGCCTCCGTTACTTTTTTGGAGGCGACCGCCCCAGTCAAACTACCCACCAGGCAGTTTCCTCGACCCGGATAACGGGCCCAAGTTAGACATCCAAAACAATCAGGGTGGTATTTCAAGGACGGCTCCACCGAAGCTGGCGCCCCGGTTTCAAAGCCTCCCACCTATCCTACACAGACTGGCCCGAATGTCACTGCCAAGTTGTAGTAAAGGTTCACGGGGTCTTTCCGTCTTGCCGCAGGTAGACGGCATTTTCACCGCCAGTTCAATTTCACTGAGTCCCTGGTTGAGACAGCGCGGAAGCCGTTACGCCATTCGTGCAGGTCGGAACTTACCCGACAAGGAATTTCGCTACCTTAGGACCGTTATAGTTACGGCCGCCGTTTACCGGGGCTTTCAGTGCTTCGCCCGAAGGCTAACACCTCCCCTTAACCTTCCGGCACTGGGCAGGCGTCAGACCCTATACGTCGTCTTACGACTTAGCAGAGTCCTATGTTTTTGGTAAACAGTCGCTACCGCCTGGTCACTGCAACCTGCCTCGGCTCCGGCCGTGAAGACCTTCACCTAACGCAGGCACACCTTCTCCCAAAGTTACGGTGCTAATTTGCCGAGTTCCTTAACCAGGGTTCTCTCAAGCGCCTTGGGATTCTCACCCCACCCACCTGTGTCGGTTTACGGTACGGTCAGCGAAGTAGCTCCCCGCGAGGTTTTTCTTGGAAGCATGGAATCAACCGGTTTACGGGGCAAATGCCCCTCCTCATCACCTCTCGAAGTTAACGGCTTCCCGTTTAATCCTGGGAAACCCTCCTACAGGCTTGAACCTGCAAATCCAACTGCAGGCCGATTTATCCTTCTCCGTCACCCCTCGGTTCGACACCATCTTCGCTGGTACGGGAATATTAACCCGTTTCCCATCACCTACGCCTTTCGGCCTCGGTTTAGGATCCGACTAACCCTGAGCGGATTACCCTTGCTCAGGAAACCTTGGGTTTTCGGCGAGGGGGATTCTCACCCCCTTTATCGTTACTCATGTCTGCATAATCACTTCCATACAGTCCACCCGTCCTCTCGGTCGAGCTTCAGTCCGTATGGAACGCTCCCCTACCGCTCATGTCTCCTCCCGAAGGAAGAAACACAAACCCGCAGCTTCGGTGGCATGCTTGAGCCCCGTTACATTTTCGGCGCAAGTTCGGTAATAGACCAGTGAGCTATTACGCTTTCTTTGAAGGATGGCTGCTTCTAAGCCAACCTCCTGGCTGTCTTGCCGCTCTCACATCCTTTCCCACTTAGCATGCACTTGGGGACCTTAGCTGGCGGTCTGGGCTGTTTCCCTCTCGACTACGGAGCTTATCCCCCGCAGTCTGTCTCCCGGGCTGTAGTC
>JAADFL010000061.1:45106-51038 GCA_013152945.1 Deltaproteobacteria bacterium
TTCCCTTGTGGACCAAGGGAGTCTTCATGGGTTTTCCCATGGCCTACGATCCGGAAATCGCCTTGTTCTATCCCCTCAACCTTCCATTGCTGGCATTCCCGCACGACCTGCTTTACCTGATTAACCTTGTCAGCATAATTCACCTCGTAATTGCCGCAGCCGGCGCGTTCCACCTTGCAAGAAAGCTGGGCCTGTCTTCCTGGGCCGCATCCATTGCCGCTATAGTCTATTCATTGAACGGGTTCACGATTTCCTGTATATCTCAGCTCATGGCCCTGGAGGTCATGGCCTGGATACCGTTCTTCATTGCTATGGGTCTGGACATACATGAAAAGGGCAAAACCCTGTGCAACGCCCTGCTCGCAGGGTTGTTCCTCGGGCTCATGCTTCTTGCCGGAATGTACCAATATGTTGCATGCGGAATATTGCTCGCCGTTGGGTGGTCTGTTGCAAGGATTGCGAAGGCAATGCTTAAAAACGATCACAACGGCGAACGTTCCACCATGATAAAACGAGGTGTCGCGGGATGGATTACGGTTGCAATCATTGGAACGGCATTATCCGGCATCCAATTATTGCCGGCTGTTGAATCATCAACACGATCGAATCGTAAATCGATTACCTTTCAGACGGCTTGCGGCGAAAAACAAGACAGGCTGCGACCAATAGAATTGCTGGATACCGTGGCTCATTTCTCCTTTGTCAGGGACGATGTCAAGACAAGGGAAGATTTGACCTTGAACAGCCCGTTTCATCTGGGAACGGCTGTTGTACTGCTGGCAGTGATAGGAATGGCATTCTCCGGGAAAAGACGGCTCAAATGGTCTTTGGCAACAATAACATTGCTGTCTTTCCTGGTGGCCGCAGGCCCTGCAACTCCGGTATTTTGGATCTTCTATCACCTTTTCTATCCACTCATGTTCATGTTCAAGGATCCAAACAGGTACATGTTCATAGCTATCCTGCCTGTCGCAATCCTGGCCGGCATGGGCGCAGACTCGATAGTCCGGGCGAAAAGACGAAACATAGCATTGGTTGCAACCGTGACATCACTTTTCCTGCTGCTCGTCTCCGTGGTTGCAAGATCAAGGGCTGTTTCTCTTGCCGACATTTCCGGGCTGGATCCTACGCGGGACCTCAACGGCACTTTCTCCAGGATGATCGCCGATTACTTTTTCCTGGCCTTGACCTGGATTGCCTGCATACGGCCGTTTAAGACCAGGCTCAAGGCCCTGTATGTGCCCCTTGCCTCGCTGGCCGCAATAATGGGACTCCTGGTGCTCGGCCCCGACCAGGAGCGCCGCATAGCTCATGATGAGATGAAATCATTTTATAATCCCGGAGGAATGCTGGAACAACTCAAGGCCGGGCTTTCACAGGGTCAAAGGTACATGGCGAGTCCTTATCCATTGAGAAACAACCTGGGATTGATCCACGGCATGGAGAACGCATCGGGTCAGTGCAGCCTCATTGCAAGAAGACTGCTTGAATTCTCGGCCCCGAACAAGAGAAACAGGCTTGATAAAAAAGCAAAAAATACTCTCTTTTGGGATTTTCTTTCCATCAGGCCCTTGGCGCGTCTCGCCTCGGTCGGCGCAGTTGTAATAAGTTCGGGCCAGGAACAATTGAAACAAGGCCTTCTGTCTTCAGGTTTCAAACCGGCTTTTTCCAAAGACGGTTATGATTTGCTCGTTCATGACGGTGCCATGCCCGGGGCATGGCTGGTACAAAAGGCTGTTCCAGTACATCCCGGCAATGCCCTCGATGCAATGCTCAAACCCGGCTTTGATCCTTCCATGGAAGCGATAGTGGAAATTACAAGCAAAAAGGCGGAACGATTCAACGGCCCCGGCAGCCCGGGACGTGTTATATCCTGGATCAACCCCGGCCCGGGATCATTGCAAATTAAGGTGCATGCAAAAAGAAACAGCATCCTCATGATAAATCAATCATGGCATCCCGGTTGGAAGGCATACGTCGCAGGCAAGGAAACAAGAATAATCCGGGCGGATCACATATTCATGGCAGTGCCTGTTTCCAGGGGGGACAGAACAGTAACGCTCGAGTTCAAGGGCACTGCCTTCTTTACTGCAGGACTAATTTGTACCCTGTCGACAATCCTGGCCTTGTTGTCTTTGGAAGGCTTTTTCCTGTGGTCGAAAATCAGGAAAAGATACCCGCACCCATGAGCATGTCCTTTACTTCCTTGGTATAATTATTTTTCCTCCCACCGTATATGATCAACGGCGGCTCTATCTCTAACCCGCCCTTTTTGGCTCCTGCTGTCGCCTCCAGCAGAAACAGGTTTGCCGGCTCACTTTTTCCGGGATGGACAAAACGTATCCGCTTCGGCTCCAAGCCCATATCCGAAGCACCACCGAGAATCCTTCCCAATTTTTCCGGGCGATGCACCAGACAAAGTCTCCCCCCATTGCAAAGCAGCCTTTTCGAGGCAATCAACAACTGGTCCAACGGCATGTATGATTCGTTCCTGGCGATTTCCCTACTGCTGTTAGGACTGGCCTTGCCGCTGCACCTGGAAAAATAGGGTGGATTACATACGACAAGATCGAAACGTCCCGCCGCCAATGCATTGCATCCTCCACGCGCATCCGCCTGAACCACGTCCATCCTGCCCAATCCCGGATTTTCACGGGCATTCCTTGCCGCCAGGAATGCGAGTTCCCATTGAAGCTCTATGGATACCACAAAATCCACTACATTGCGGGCCAATAGAACCAGGCCGATCACTCCGCATCCTGCTCCCAGGTCCACTGCCCTGGCCTGCCGCATGGGCCTGCAGAACCAGGCCAGCAAGATCGAATCGATGGAATACCTGTAACCTTTTACAGCCTGCCATACCGTAATCCTGCGGCCCAAGGCTCCATCCTTGGTGAACCTTCCGCCCTCGTGCCCGATATTCAATCCGGAAATATCCTGTCCAGAGCTTCGAACACCTGGGATTCGGAAATAACGCCTTCACGAAGCACCCGGACGGTCATGTCCGTTGTCGCCACAACCGTGGATGCCACCCCGGCCGGCTCCGGGCCTCCATCCACCACGTGACATGCTTTCATGATCCTCGGATCCACCTCTGACAGACCGGCCGGGGGCCTTTGTCCCGCCCTGTTGGCACTGGTCGAGGTTATGGGGCCGAACTCCTTTACCAGGGCCCGGGCCACAGGATGCGATGAGACACGAAGGCCGATGGTCCCGCCGGGACCCATCAAGTATTTCGACAGTATATTTGTCGCAGGCATTACCAATGACAAGGGCCCGGGCCAGAATTCCTTTGCCAGTGCCAAGGCCGTGTCATCAAAGACACCCCATTTTCGAGCCTCTTTCAGATTCTGGACCAAAACCATGAACGGTGAATTACTATGCCTGGCTTTCAAGGCGGCCAGCCTCCTGAGGCCGGGTTCAAACATTGGATTCACCCCGAGGCCCCAAAGCGTCTCCGTGGGATACAGGACAATCTTCCCATTATCCAAGGCTCTTTTCGCATCAACAACAGCTTCATGGTCCAACAACATGTAATCTCCGCTACCCTGCAATCGAATAGGCCAATCTTCGGCACCTTTACATTCCCGGGCTCATTATTCTTCAATACGGTCAATATCGGCAAAAGAGTACCGGCCGATACACACAAGGGCTTCTATTCCGTGCATAAAGTTTATCTTCTTGCCCTCTTCCTTGGTCCTGGACCAGTACCTGACCGGCATCTCTTCTATCCTTGCCCCCATGCGCGAGAATTTCAGAATCATCTCGGGCTCCACGCCGAAACCGTTTTCACGAAGATCCAGCCTTTTCGATATTCCCCTTGAAAACACCTTCTGGCACGTCTCAATATCAGTGAAAAACCTGCCTGTAACCATGCTCGCCGCAATGCTAAGCACCTGGGCTCCCATGCCCCAGCACAGCCGCTTGAAATCGAGATCCCACTCGTTTTTAAACTTCAACGTGCCGAGCAGCCTGGACCCGAGCACAACATCGGCCCGGCCATTCAATATGGGTTCGGCCAATTGCGGAAGATGCCTTGGATCATATTCGAGATCGCCGTCCTGAATGGCTATGACATCACCCCTTGCCACCGACAGGCCCGAACGAATGGCGGCACCCTTGCCTATGTTCTTACCATGAGTCAGCCAGTCGTCCGCCAATCCGGTCCCGAGCATTTCCTCAAACAACCCGCTGGTTCCATCGGTAGACCCGTCATCCACGACAACGACCTGCTTCTCGATTCCATCCACGAGAGAAAGCCTTTTCAGTGCCCGCGGCAACAGCTCCACTTCATTGTACACAGGCACGATTACTGTGAGCAGGCGGCCCTTGGGCCTAACTATTCGGCCTTGATCCGTCACTTCAGAATTCCCTGTGCGCGCAAAGTCGCCTTGAAATAATCCAGGGTCTCGAGAAGACCGGTCTCGAGTCCGACCCGTGGCTCCCATTTCAATATCTCTTCAGCCTTTTTAATATCAGGCTTACGCCTTACCGGATCGTCCTTGGGCAGATCCCTGTACTCCACACTCGACTTGGACCCTGAGAGTTCGATAACCTTTTCGGCAAGTTCCAACACGCTGCGTTCATCCGGGTTGCCCAGATTTATCGGACCGTGCGCCTCTTCATGCTCACTGTCCATTACCAGGATCATACCCCTTATCAAGTCGCTTACAAAGCAGAAAGACCTGGTCTGTGAACCATCGCCGTAAATAGTCACCGGCTCGCCCAACAATGCGGACGCACAGAAATTGCTCACTACCCTGCCGTCGTTAAGGGCCATCCTTGGTCCATAGGTATTGAATATCCTGACCACCCGTCCATCGACATTATTCTGGCGCCTGTAGTCGAACAACAAGGTCTCCGCAACCCTCTTGCCCTCGTCGTAACAGGATCTGGGGCCTATGGGGTTTACCCTTCCCCAGTATGTTTCCGGCTGGGGATGCACGTCCGGATTGCCGTACACCTCGGAAGTCGATGCCAGAAGAATCCTGGCCTTTACACGCTTCGCAAGCCCAAGCATGTTCAAGGTGCCCATGACATTGGTCTTTATGGTCTTCACAGGGTTGAGCTGGTAGTATACCGGCGATGCAGGGCAGGCCAGGTGGAAAATTTGATCCACCTCCAGCAGTATTGGTTGGGTAATATCGTGTCTCAAGAGTTCGAACTTGGGATTTCGAATGTGGTGGGTCACGTTCCTCCTGGAACCGGAAAAGAAATTGTCCAGGCATATCACCTCGTCGCCGCGGGCCAGCAAGGCATCAACCAGATGTGAGCCCAGAAAACCTGCTCCGCCTGTCACCAGTGCTCTCGCCACGTCACACCTCCTGTGTGCACTATAGGTCGTACAGTTTGTCGTCCGTTCCGGGCGGCAGCCTTTTTCTTATGCCTTTGAGACCGCCTTTCATGTTGTCCATTGTAAAAAGATCACCCTCTTCTTCCAGAACGTCTCCGAGTTCGTTTTCCACTGTTTCAGGATCCTCGCCAGACTCGAGCCTTCGAAGCGCCTCTTCCATGCCCGAACCCAGCTTGAGGCCTGTTTTCTCGTATAGCTTACGCATCAGCCCGGCCACCTGTCTCGGATCATCCTCGTTCAGGTTGCCGGCCTCACCTGCAAGCGACTCCACCGCGCGTTCGAGTTTTTCCTCGTCCATGCCTGCAAAAGGATCTTCGCCGTCTGATTCCTTTCTTCCCTTGGAAATCGAAAATATGGATACCCGCCTCTCCAGTTTGGGCCGTCTGCACCTGGGGCAGGAAGGCCTCTTGGTTGTATTTACGCGCCTTGAAAAGAAGTTGAAAATCATGTGACAGTCCGGACAATAGAACTCGTAGACCGGCATTCTCATCCACCTCCTTTCCAAAAGTGTCACGATGTTACCCCATGTTCCATGGAGCGTAAAGTCCGGATCGAATGCCGTTCGAACTATGGTTGCGA
>JAADFL010000062.1 GCA_013152945.1 Deltaproteobacteria bacterium
GGACTTGAACCTTCAGCGCGTAAAGGTTCAAGGCGAGGTGAAGCTCTTGGGCAACCAGCTTCCGTCCCAGAAAAACAACCGAGGTTACGTCATGTTCAAGAACCTCCAGGGAGGCGCAATGACAGACCTCGGATACAACGGGCCCGGTGACTACTCGATACTACTTACCCCCGGCACATACGATGTTTCCTGGCAGCCCAATACTGCAGGCTGCCAAAGCAATGACAACGAGCTTCCCTGCAACCCTGTCTTGTTGAAAAAAGACGTGAAGCTGACACAGTCCGGGATTCTGGACTTGAACCTTCAGCGCGTAAAGGTTCAAGGCGAGGTGAAGCTCTTGGGCAACCAGCTTCCGTCCCAGAAAAACAACCGAGGTTACGTCGCAGGGCCATGACGGATCTTGGATACGAGGGTCCAGGGAATTACTCGATATACCTTACGCCGGGCGAGTTCCACGTGGGATGGAACCCGAACTCCAGCGCGTGTTCGAGCAACGACAATGAGCTTCCTTGTAATTCATTCGAGTTCTCCTGCCTGAAGTGATGACTGCGCGCAAACCTTCACCGAGGCCGGATCGGGAAAGATACTATCGGCAACGACTCTAGAATCCCTGCAAGATGGCATCGTGTAAATCGGTCATCATCTTCTCTGCCAGTCTTTGAAGTGCCCTGTGCCTGTTTTCTGTAGTCGCGATAGGTTCCGGCCCTGCCAGGTATTCCCCGGCCCCGCTAAATGCCTTGTTTTGAAACAATACACGCCCGTCCTTACTTACAACCTTCACGTCCAATGTTATGGCCAGGCTGTATTCACCAACACTCATCTCACCCTGGGCCACTCCTGTTGGAAATGCTATGGGAGATGCCTTCAACCTGGTAATCCTTGCAAAAACCTCGGCATCTGCATTTTGAGGATCCGCCAATCTTACTATATCGGCCCTGATTATCTCCCGCCGCAGGGCTGCGGCCAATATCGCTCCCGCATCCGGTTCCGGCCCCCTGTTTTCAAAGGCATGGACTGCCAAAGAATGAACTCCAGTAAGTCCCCGTCTCCCTCTGCCCAAGGTATAGCCGCAGGAACAGGCGTCAAAGAAGCCAATCAACAGGCAAAGGCTGAAAACCCCAAAAACAATATTGGGGCGTAATGGCGTCAATGGTTTCAAACTACTACGCTTACCAATCTTGGGGGTCTTCCTTCTCCCCTTGTCCTTATCACAATTACCTTTTTCGGTTCTTCGCCGCCAAGGTGTTTAATCACGTTTTCATCAGCCAAAGCCAGTTTTGAAATATCGTCATCGCCCAGCGATGCCTCAATCGACAGCCTGGCCCTTACCTTTCCATTAACCTGTATCGCCACGGTGACATGCTCCTGTACAAGGGCCTCTCTGTCCGCTTTGGGCCAACCCGCGTAAAGCACGCTATCTTCATGTCCCAGGGCTTGCCATAATTCTTCAGCCAGGTGAGGCGCAAAAGGACCGAGCAGCCTTGCGAAGATGTCCGCCAAAAAACAAATCAGGGCAACGTGTTGCTCGTCATCTCGTCTTACCTCGAACTTGTAAGCTTCGTTCAACATTTCCATCAGGGCTGCAACGGCGGTATTGAACTGGCATGTACGTTCCACGTCATTCGTAACCTTCTCTATGGTCCTGTTGGCCTTTTTCCAGAGTTCCCTTGCATCCCGGTCCAGTCCGGATGCCTTCAAATCAATGTCACTGCCCTTTTTAAGTAAAGATTCGTGTCTAGAAAAAAGATCGTGAATCCTTCTCAAGAACCTGAAGGTTCCTTCAGGTCCCTGGTCGCTCCATTCCAGGTCTTTTTCAGGAGGTGCGGCGAAAAGTATGAACAATCGCATGGCGTCGGCTCCGAACTTTTCAAGGAAGGGATCGGGTGAAACGCCGTTGAGTTTGGTCTTTGACATCTTTTCGAGCTTCCGGTCCAATGGCTTCCCGCAACTTGGACAGATTTGGGTTCCATCATCTCCCTGTTTGACATCCTGTCTTTTTATGTACCCGTGATCGGGACACTTGGATGACCAATTGCACACCATGCCCTGTGTTAAAAATCGCTTAACCGGTTCATCGACGTTAAGCAAGTCCAGGTCCCTCATCACCTTTGTCCAAAACCTGAAGTAAAGTAAATGCATGACTGCGTGCTCGGGGCCTCCAACGTACAGATCCACAGGCAGCCATATGTCAGCCGCATTCCTGGAAAATGGAAGTTCATTGTTGTGCGGATCGAGATAGCGTGCAAAGTACCAGGAAGAATCCACAAATGTGTCCATTGTATCCGTTTCCCGGGCGGCGGGTCCATTGCATCTCGGGCACTTTGTATTTACGAATTCATCCACCCGGGCCAGAGGAGATCCGCCTTTCCCTGTGAATTCCACGTTTTCCGGCAATACAACCGGCAAATCCTCGTAGGGAACCGGAACCATGCCGCATTTATCACAATATATCACAGGTATCGGCGTCCCCCAGTACCTTTGCCTGGAAAAGCCCCAATCACGCAAGTGAAAACTGACGGTCGCCTTGCCGAAAGCATTTTTTTCTGCATATTCAGCCATTTTGACCCTGGCATCCTCGCTGGACAGAGCGGAATAGGGACCAGAGTTCGTAAGGTAACCATCCTTTGTATATGCCTTGTCCAAAACCTTGTGATCGAAGGCAGAGTGTTCAGGCTCTATGGAAATTCTGACCGGCAGCCCGTATTTTTTTGCAAAAGCAAAATCCCTGGTATCGTGAGCAGGTACGCTCATGACCGCACCTGTGCCGTAATCGGCCAGGACAAAGTTGGCCACCCAAATCGGCACACGCTCGTTGTTGAAAGGATTAATTGCATAGGTACCAAGGAACATCCCCTCTTTGGGCGCATCTTCAGCCGACCTGTATGCCCTGTCCTGCTTGGCAATCTTGTTCAGGAAACGTTCCAACTCCGAGAGCTTATCCCGAGAGGTGAGTTGCCTCACCCGAACATGTTCAGGAGCCAATACCAGGTATGTACATCCATAAATCGTGTCCAACCTGGTGGTAAAAACCTCTATCGGTTCACTTCCGTCTTCGACTTGGAATTCGACCTGGGCGCCCGTGGAACGTCCGATCCAATTCCTTTGCATGGTTTTTATTCGATCAGGCCAATCCTCGAGGACATCAAGGCCGTCAAGCAACTCATCGGCATACCTTGTAATCCTGAAAGCCCATTCCGGCATGTTCCTGATTGCCACGTCCGAGCCGCACCTTTCACAGACACCGCCTTCAGCCTGTTCATTGGCTATTACCGTCTCGCAGGACGGGCACCAGTTCACTACGGAATCAGTCTTTCTGTATACCAGGTCCCTTTCCAGCATTTTCAGAAAGAACCATTGATTCCACTTGTAATATTCGGGATCGCAGGTACTGATCTCCCTGGACCAGTCATATCCCCACCCCATTTTCTGCATCTGCTCTTTAACGCGTTCGATGTTCTTCCTCGTCCTGACGGCCGGATGTACCCCATCCCTTATGGCTGCATTCTCGGCAGGCAGTCCAAGGGCATCCCAACCCATTGGATGGAAGACTCGAAAGCCACGTGCGAGATGATATCTTGCCAGTGCATCGCCGATACTGTAAACCCTGATGTGCCCCATGTGCAGGTCGCCGCTGGGATAGGGAAACATCTCAAGGGTGTAGAAATTCTTACCGCTATCATCGGCATCCATGTGAAATACATCGTGTTTCCGCCAATAATTTTGCCACTTGGATTCAATCTCTTTCGCGTGGTACTTTTCCTTCATTTTTATACTCCGGCTCCAGCATAAGATTCAAAAAACTACGGACCGAAACGAACTACCGGCTTTCCGGACATTCTTTATATCCAGAGATCAAAAAGTTCAATGCAACTATCACTCCTGTCATTCAATGGGAGCAATCAACTCAGGGTTCGGCAAGAACCGCAAGGCTCTCGGCAATTCCAAAGACTCGAGGCCGCGTGTGAATCGCAGGAACCTCGCAGCATCGGCGGAGTAAATTATTCTGCCGTCAGGCCTGATACAGATAAACTCATGATCCTTTACCCCTATGGCCTTCAAGACCGGCTTTCCATCCCTGCCGTTCCAGAGCCTCAGCCAACCATCATCTCCACCGGTAGCCAATATTTTGCCTGAAGGAGAAAAGGCGACCGCTCTCACGGGACCGGAATGCTTCAAAGTGGCTATCAACTTTCCCGTCCGTGCATTCCACAGCCGCACAAGAGCATCTTCACATGCTGCAGCCAACCTGGATTCATCGCCGGACCAGGCAAGATCCAGGACTTTGCACCTTGAACCATTCATTGCCAATCCATTGCCGTCCTCGCCTACATTCTTTACAATGACACCCTTTGGAAAGTGAGCAATAGCAACCTTGCGGCCTGTGGCGGACAGAGCGGATGGAGAGCCTGTGCCGAGATGATGAATTATTTCCTTGTCATCCAATCTGATAATTACAAGTCTTTTTCCGGCCTCCTGGGCCAATACATACCTGCCGTCCCCGGAAAAACCGATTACGTCACCGGCCAGTTTGCTCACTACCTTGCCATGCAAGGAATCTCTAACATTTGAATAACCGCCCAACGAGACGATCAGCCATCTGCCGTCGGGTGAGTACAATGCCCGGACAACGCCGGGAGCCCGTCCTTTGGCCAGCGCCTTGCCTGCAATAGTATCGAAAACCCTCACGAAGCCATCCTCGCCTGCAGTAGTTACGAACCTGTCATTCGGGGCATAGCTAACCGATAGTACAGGTCCATGGTGTCTCATGAGTTTACGCAGTTTAAGTCCGGACGCTGAATCGAAGATCCAGGTAGTGCCGTCATAATCGGCAGCGGCAACCCTGTCCCCTTTTGGAGAAAATGCAATGTCCATTATACCTTTCATGCTCGATTGAAGTTCTTCTTTCATGCTGCCGTCAGCAGGATCGACCAACTTTATTGTTCCGTCATTCGAACCAAATGCCAGCTTGTCCCCTTGCGGTGAAAAAGTCATTGCCCCTGTGCCCTTCGATGTCCACCTCTTTCTTGCTTTCAAAGCATCGAAGAGACTAATTTCCCCCCCCTCGTCTTCAACAGCCAAAAGTCCCGCGGCCGGCAGGGAAGCAAAGTCGACAACAGGAGATTCTACTTTGAAACTCGTAATCAACCTGGAACCTCCAGGCCCCACGACTCTGATTTCCCGTGGATCCGGTTCCCCGGCCAAGGCCGTTTCACCACCCAATCCGACCGGCGCAATCCTTCTGCCTGACAAGGATTTCTCCAATTTCAGTGATGCCGGGTTCCATACCCTCACCGTCCTGTCTGCCGAAGCCGTATAGAACATGTTCATCCGGGGCAGGAAGCCTACGCGTTCGACCGGGGCCTCGTGACCTGTAAATTCAGCTAATTTCCGGCCCGAGGCAAGTTGCCAAAGGATGGCCTTTCCCGGTGCACCAGGACCACTACCGCCGGTCAAGATTGTTTGAAACCCCGAACCTTTCGATGTGCTTCCAACGGCCATGCATTCCAGGTCCGGCAGCCCGGTTTCCAGCTTCCTGACAGCCTTTCCGGAGGTCAAATCCCACATGGTTACAGTGCCTGCCCGCTCCGCTGAAAAAAGGTAAGAGCCCTTTTTTGAAAAGACCAGGCTCGACACAAGACTATGGCTTCCAACCAGGTTTCTGAATAATATTTTTTTCTTGATGCTCCAGACCCTTATGCCATAGTCATTGCCTGCAGACGCCAGGAACCTGCCGTTAGGAGAAAATGCCATGCACCTGGGAGCCGAACGGTGGCCTATTTGAACTACCGGCACCATGTTTCCGAAAGGGCTTTGCTTATTCTTGGATGCTGCACGGCCTTGCGGCACAACAGAAATACTCAAGGCCAAAACAATAACAGCCTGTAACATGTTCTTCGCGTGCCGAATCTGATTTCCCATAAACCCGATCTTTCTTTCATGCATTCCGGGTACTGGTACAAAAGTCCTTGATAAGATCTGCCGTCAATTTTGGCAACTCCGCCGGAAAATCGTGCCCGGCACCATGGATATATTCCAATTTAGCACCTGGAATCAGTTCAGCCATCAGCTCGGAATTTCTCGAATCTATGATACTGTCCGCAGTTCCCGTCATAACCAGGGTAGGAGCGTTGATTTGTCCCAACCTATCTCCTGTATCATGACCCAGGACGGCCAGCATTTGTTTGAATACGGAAATTCTTGATACAGGTCCCTTTCTTCCCAGTTCCAGCCACGAATGGCCGACTGACTCGTCTTGCTTCCTGAATTCATCGGACAGGGTCAACCGGGTGACGATTTCATTTGAAATAGACAAGGGAAGCAACCCCGCCAATATGAGTCCTGCAACAGCAGAAGGCAGCGGCCTATATCCCTTCTTGGGGCCAGGGGTCGTACAGGCCAAGATCAAACGGGAAACCAAAAGTGGGTGCCTCAATACAGTCTCCTGTGCCACCATGCCGCCCAGGGACATGCCGAAAAGACAAACAGGTGCCAAACCGCTCGCTCCAATGACCGCGGCTGTGTCATCAGCCATTTCCTCGATACTCCAAAGGCCGGTGGGTTTGCTGCTCCTTCCCACTCCCCTATTATCCATTACTATTACCCGGAACCTTTGCGAAAGAATTTCATCGAGCCCCATCCAGTAGTCCAAGGATCTTGAAAGCCCCCTCAACATCAACAGGGGTTCTCCCTTTTCTCCCTTTATTTCGTAATGTAACAGAACGCCTCGATTAACAGCCAACGGCATATCGTCACCTCACTTGCGGCCTGAATATATACATTACCACGATTAAGATCCAGGACCGTGTTCCACCCGTTCCCACCCACCCG
>JAADFL010000063.1 GCA_013152945.1 Deltaproteobacteria bacterium
CAATTCCCCAAAAGCCCCAAAGGGGCGAAATAAAATAGCCTGGGGCAACGCCCCAGGAATTATTGGTACCAAACGATCCCCCTCGCCCGCTTTGCGGGAGAGGGGGACAAAAGGGGGTGAGGGCGGTGGAAAGCCGGCCTGGTCCGGGAGACAAAAAAACAAATTGTTTGGCTTGAATCTTGTAGGGGCGGTTCGCGAACCGCCCCTGCAACTCCCAAAAATCACGGCGTTGAAACAATCCTCGCTATTCAGATTCCTTCATGTCCGTACTTCTTATAGCTCGCGCCGTTTTCCTTACGATCTCTCTTATCTCTTCGGAGTCAAAAGGCTTTGCAATGAAATCAAAGGCCCCCTTGTCCATTGCCTTGCGAGCTAATTCCATCATGGCAAAGGCGGTCATGATGATGACCTTGCATTCCGGGTTTCGCTTCATCACGTGTTCCAGCACCTGGATACCGTCGATATCCCCCATAACCACATCCGTTATCACTATGTTGAAATCCTTTTCATCGATACGCTCAAGCGCCTCTGCCGGGTCTGTGAAAGATTCTATTCGGCAACCGATTTTTCCAAGGGCAAGCCTCAATGTCCTACCCACGATCGGCTCATCATCGATGACCAAAACAGCCAGATCCTTGCAAAGAGAATCACTTGATTCTTTTCCGGCCATTGTTCCTCCTAACGAAATTTACCGATCAATTGATCGGTGAGATCTCCTCCGAATTCGATTTCCACCGAGGAAACACCGGATTCGTCCTCAATCTTCTTTCTGAGCGCTTCCAATTTTTTCTTTCCTTTTCCTCCAATGCCGCCGGCATTGATCTTGATATTGCCGGACCTGGCTTGTACCTGTGCCCTTGGAGCCAATCCGGATATCAATGCCTTCACCCTACTCGCCAATTCCAGGTCTTTCAAACAACCAATAGAGTAAGTCATGGGCCTATAACGTCTCTGGGAAACAGCCTCGCAAAGTACGGCCACGGCAGCCTGTGCATCCATCTTGGACGTATTGATTATCAAGTCGAAGTTTTCCTGGTCATCGTCATCTGCGCCGAACAACAGATGGGCCGCCATCAAGCGCTTCTTGTCAGCCTTCTCTATTCTCTGCCCGGCATCGTGAATGGTTATAGCCGCCTCTTTTGCCAAATGCGCGGCCCTATCAGCTTTGGAGGCTGTTATCCTCGCCTTGAACACATGGGAGACACCCTTGATGATATGGTGGCCGAAGGGGCCTTCATACAACACGTCATCGCTCAACAACATCTTCGCCAGTACTGCGCTGAAATGCGCGAGGCATTTCAACCTTGCTTCAACCGACATTCCGAAAAAAGAAGGAGCTTCTTCGAGAGCCCTGTGCATCTTTTCGACCGGCACGCCCATGGAGGCGGCAGCCTCTTTGAAGACCTCCTCGCCAAGCCTGTCATAGCCCAGTTGCTCTGCAACATCATGCACCAATCTCTCACCAAGAGAGTAAGACAGACAGGAAATGCTTATCACCGGCATCTCGTTCACCTCTAATGTTTACGTTCCCGGTCCTGCCTGGCCGAAAGCATGGATGGAATCGTCGTGATCGGCAACAAGACAGTAAATGTAGAGCCTTGCCCGAACGTACTACGAGCCAACAGGTAACCGCCAAGCTTACGGATTATACCACGGGATACGGATAGACCAAGCCCCGTGCCCTGTCCTTTCGGCTTGGTGGTGAAGAAAGGATCGAATATCCGGCTCAGGATGTGTTCCGGAATACCCGGGCCGTTGTCACTGACATCCACTGCCAAGAAACCTTCTCTTTGATCAGTACTGGTCTTGATCTTTATTTCACCTTTTTCAGGCAGTACGTCGGCTGCGTTCATTATCAGATTCATGAACACCTGGTTTAAAAGTTGGTGGTCCCCATGAACCATCGGCAATTTTTCCGGCACATCGAAATGCAACTTTATTTTTTTTACACGTAGCTGGTTTCCGATCAATTCCACGGTTTCTTCCAGTATCTTCCTTATGTCCAAGGTCTCGACCACGGCCTTGCTTTGCCTGGCAAAACCAAGGAGGTTGGCTACTATCTTCCTTGTCCTTTCCGCCTGGGCCACCAGGTCGTCGAGCATTTCTTTGCGTTCTTCTTCGTCCAGCTCCAGATAGTCCTCTTGAAGCACCGAGGCGGTAAGGAGGATATTGTTCATGGGATTGTTCAACTCATGGGCCACTCCGGCCACGAGCGTTCCCATTGCACGGAGTTTATGAGACTCTACGAGTATGCGGTGGTGTCTGTCCAGGGCCCTGACCATTCTATTGATATACAGGGCCAGGACCGAGAACTCGTCCCTGTACCTCCGGGCCGGGGTGATGGGTGTGAAATCACCTGCGGCAATTCGCTGGGTGTAACCGATGAAGCGATTCAAAGTGTTCAATATGTGCCTTGCCAAAAAGCCAACCAGCAGGATCATCAACAAGAGAAGGAGCAAAAGAAAGATAAATGGAACCCTGCGCATCAATTCCATCTTTTCCTGAACCCAAACACGCTCCTTTTCCGTCAGCTTCTGTGCCAATGACACCATCAATGCCCCATGGCTACGCAGTTTTTTTTCCATTTGGGGCCGCTCGTTTTGTGACTCCGGTATATTCCTCAAGATTTTGATGTAGTCCCTGCTGTTTTGGGCCATCTCGTCAAGTGCGTCTTCACCGATTACCTTGCGGAATCTATCCTCGTATTTCTTGAAGATGGCTTCCGCCCGCACCACGTGTTCCAAGGCGTCATTCAGATTGGTTCCATACAACAGGTAGTTTTTTTCAAACCTCCTGGCTTGCTGAATCTCCACTTTGTAATCATCGGCCACCTCGAGAAACAATATTTTATCTTGCAAATTAGCCAGTGTATGCATGATCCACAGTGTTATCAGAAAAGGGAGCAGGAAGATTATTGCAAAGGACAATATCAACCGTAACCGGATGCTGAAACTTGGTCTCTGTTTCAACGCCTGGTCGGCGGCCTCCCCAAACTCCTCGTCTTCCTTGGAGAATCCTTCGGATGTCAGAACCGACCCCAGGCTCAGAGATTCGTCATTTTCTTCATCCTGCCTGTTCCCTGTGGATGTTCGCCTCTCCTCTCCCATCCGGATCTCCTCAATCAACCGCCTTCTTGATTCAGTTCCCTTACTGCCTTGTCAAGCAATTTTAACAAGTCCTTCGGTTTGAAAGGCTTTGCTATAAGATCGAATGCCCCCTTTGTTTGTGCCTCCCTGGCCACCTCCATCGTGGCGTAACCGGTAATCATGATTGTTTTTGTTCCAGGTTTCAATACGCGCACGGCATTCAGAATATCGAGTCCATCCAGCCCTTCCATCCTGATATCAGTCACTACGATGTCGAATTTCCGGTTTTCGGCAAAGTGGTCCATTGCCTTTTGGGGATCGGTAAAGGTCTCAACCTCGTACCCGTGTTTCGTCAGGGATGAATACAGGCGTTTGCATACTATTTCCTCGTCATCCACGATCAACACGTGGACCTTGCCGACCCTTTTTTGTTTCATTGTACTACCTCGTGCTATATCACATCGATGCCGAAGTTCTTCGATCCATTACAAGAGAAGCCTGAACTTTCCGGCGCTGGAAATAGGCCCGAAACACGAAATACATTATTATCAAGCATCCTGTAAGACCACTTGTATACAACAACACTTTGCTTCCAAGATTAAAATAGTAGTCGAGGGACGGATCATAGCCGAGCCATCCGAGCTGCCTTAAGTAGACCGGCATGTTGATGGCCCGGCTGATGACACAAAGAATGATTATTGACGATGTTACCAGCCTTATTATCACTTCACGCACTACTTTTGTCCCGTATGCGCCCAGGTGAATACCGAGAAGGGAGCCCAAGTACAACAGAAGAACGAGACGAATATCAACCATTCCCCGAAATCCGTAATTCATGGCGCCCCAAAGTCCCATGAACTGTGCCAGGAACAGTTCACTACCCGCAGCAACCTGGGCCGACACGCCATACACGTAGATCATGGCCGGAACGCCTATAAAACCTCCTACTCCGATGGTGCCGGCCAAGTATCCCGTGGCCAAGCCGCATAGCAATATTACCCACAATGAGACCTTGACGTCTGCGACCGGGAAATGGATCAGAGGATGCAGCGGAAGGCGCCCAAGGAAATCCACTATGGCGGTGGAAGGCTTGCCGTCTTCCTCCTGCCTGGAACGCAATATGTCCCTGAACATTGAAATCGATACGAAAGAAAGCACGACTATGAATACTATGCTTATGTAAAGGTCGGCGCCTGCACCCTTATGGCCTCCCTTGCCTACTGCTCCGGTCAACTGCATCAACCAGGCAGCCAGGGATATTCCTGCGGCTGCTGTAATCAGCGTATAGATGGCCAATTTTTTGTCCACGTGTCCCATTTCACCGTGTCTTCTCGCTCCCACCATGGCCTTTCCGAACTTGTGGGTAATATTCGTCGCCACTGCGATGTTTCCAGGAACTCCCAGGTTCATCATTCCCGGTGTCATAAAGAAAGCACCGCCGCTTCCGATGAACCCGCTCAATATTCCTCCGACAAATCCCAGGATCACCACCTGGAGCATTATCCATGGATCCAAGGTTATGAAGTGACCGAGCAGAAAATCAGGCATGGGTCCTCCTCACTCGAACTTGAACAAGCGCAACAGGTACTCTGTGAAATTGCCGTATCCGAAAGCGAACAAGGGTACGAAAGCAACAAGGACGGCGGTACTTAAAACCATGTGGGTGGAATCGCCGTCCGTAAGAAATGACAAAACTTCACTTTGGTGTTTCAGCACGAGCAGAAACAACACTATTGCAAGAACGCCGAAAGACAAAAATTTAAACCATTGCCGCGGACCGAACAAGTAGTGAGCCTTCAGATCATCAGCATTCAAAACAGGAGAACGTAGAGTGTCGTACATGCTGCTGACCAATTCGGCGGTCAGCCTTTTCCTTACCGCCGGCTCCTTTTTCAGGTAAACGTTTCCCACAACCACCAGATCGTAATTGATCGCCCTGTCCATTGTCTCGATGATTTTTTCCATACCTCCATGGACTATCCTGCATCCTCCGGCCCTTCCCGCCGTTATCAGCCTGCTGCGTGTCTTTTGAAAACCTTCGTCCAATTGTAAAAAATCATATGGGTCGGACTTGTCATCCAGGATGCCGCCGTTTTCAACAATTGCTTTATTGCCGGCCGCGTTGTCCGGTTGTATTTCATTGACAGATTCGTCCGGCGTTTCTGTTTCTTCGGGCAGGGCAACCATTTCAATTGCCGCATTCCACTTGGCGGCAATCTCCAGTAATTGATCCAGTTGAGGACTGTTCGGATCGAACTTTTCCTGGAGCCAAAGTATGTTGGTGGAGGCCATGGTGCATATCACTTCTTTGACCTCTGAAATTCCTCCCAGGACCTTTGGAATCAAGTCGGCTTGCTCATACTGGCGCGGCAGGTACGTAACCGAAACCGTTCCACGCTCTGCTTTTACCTGTACAGACATATCCCTTGTCCGTTGATCCGCGCCGATGGCAAGCCTGCAGCGTGCAGCAAGGAGCAGGTTTTCCAGGGCCTTCCTGGTGGCCGGGGTAACCTGAAACTCCGGGAGTTGGGCCGTTGCCACCAACGAGATTGCCGCGTTTTCAGCCCTCATGTGTGAAAGGCTGACCACTATGTCGTACAGGGCCGGATCCTCCCAATCCACGTTGTATACGTTCCGAATCCATCGCCGCCTGTCGTCGTCCACATGCTCGATGTATTCCCGGGCCTTTTCACGTTTGAGGTTCAGGCGTTCCATTACCGATGCCACCCGTTGTTCCGGATCCATAATGGCCCTTATCCTGAAAACGTGGGATACCCCTGGAAGAACAAGGTGGCCTGTCCTTCCATGGTAAACGAGCCCGCCTTCCAGGGCCTTTTCACAGAGCGTGGCCGTAACAAAGGCCTTGTAACGTTCCTTTTCAATGGCAAGGCGCTCGTTCAAGGGCCTATGACGCATCACGGCCATCTCCAGCTTGCCTACTGGAATACCGGCCCTTGTCGCCGATTCCGTCAGGTCTTCTCTGGACAAGCATTCATACCCGAGTTCTTTGGCAAGATTTTCCGCAAGGTTCTTTCCACCTGTAAAAGTTCCCCTGGAAATACAAATAATCTGCATTGAACACCTCTCGAAACCGTAACAAGATAACCGACCACCTGCTTCGAGTTCAAGCTGTTTTTCTTCAAGTGTGGTAGCCGAATTAAAATGTCAGTGTTACTGCCGAGTACAAATGTCAGTAGGGTATGTATTCATGTGACAGACCTGAGGCCCGGGTTAGGGGCGTATTTCTTTACAAGTTTGGCTCCGGAGTATGGAGATAGACCAGGTACGATTGAAGGAAGCCTTGATGCGGAATAAATCGATATATCCGCAG
>JAADFL010000064.1 GCA_013152945.1 Deltaproteobacteria bacterium
TCGTAAACGTAACTCACAGTTATCACACTACTTTATTTATAAATAATGATTTTAAAACAATTTAGCGCTTATGGGGCAACGCCCCAGGAATTGTTGCGAACAGCCTGAATCCGAATGGGACGAATTCCCTTCCCCCGGTTCTCACTCACCAGCTTAACAGAAACGTCAGCCTTGTCACTCTTCTATTATCTCGACAAAATCATTCCTGGACGATATGCTCGTCTCATGTGGGACACAGATAAAAACAGCCGGTGTCCCAATATTCGACAGGTAGGTAGGTCAAGTGTACTCGCCTAGGAAAAAGTTCGATGCCGTTGTTGTTGGAGCAGGCTTATCAGGAGCAGCCGCATGTTGCAACCTCTGCAACATCGGCCTGAATGTTGCCCTTGTGGAGGCATTGCCCCTGTCTGAAGCAGGCGCCGGATGGATAAACGCAATACCGGAAAAATCTTTTTTTGATCATGGCCTTGAAGAATTGGATCCTGCCATTCTTGCTTACAAAGGTGGCAGGTACATTGTCCAATCCGGGCAACAAAAGGTATTTATTAAAGAAACGCCGCTTGTACAGATTGACATGAAAAGGTTGCTAGGGGCTCTGCATAAAAGAGCGGAAAAATTAGGAGCGACCCTTTTCGACAGGTGCAGGGTCGTGGACATGAAATTCTTGAAGCAACGTCCAACCGGTATTGCCCTCGAAACCAGGAAGCCCGGCAGCACACCTGGAATACTGAATCTCGAAGCTTCACTCTTTGTAGACGCCTCCGGAATCACCGGGGCTGTTCGCAGGAGAGTCCCTGCAATGGCCCGTTTCTGCAGAGGCCCGGATGAAAGCCATGTCTGCAACGCCACCCAGGAAACCTGGACTGTAGCGGATGGATCTGGCTTAAAAAACTTCATGGAAAAACACGGAATTGAGCCCGGAGATACAATCGCCTGGACAGGCGTGGAAGGGGGTTATTCCACACTTACTCTGTACGTTCCCGCCCACATGGAGACCCTGGAATTACTGGCAGGGAGTATAAACTTACCCCGATATCGACCGGGCGCCTCAATCCTGAGAGATTTTTGCAAGCAACAGCCATGGATAGGCAGACTTGTAAAATCAGGCTCCGGCACGATTCCAATCAGGCGCCCATATGATATCCTTGCCATACCGGGCTTGGCCCTGATAGGAGATGCGGGCCTCCAGGTTTTTCCGGCCCATGGAAGCGGAACGCATTCCATTTTGACAGCAGCAAAAATTCTGGCTGACACCGTATCACCACGCGCAGATCCGGGAGGCGAACGAAGCACATGGGAGTACCAGGCAGGTTTTCAAAGAAAGGTGGGAGCTGTTCATGCAGTGTATGACCTTGTAACCAGGATGACGATAAACAACCCTGCATCCACAACACGGGCATTGCTCGAAAATGCGATATTGGGACCGGATCAACTAACAGCCGGACTGTGCCAAGAACTGCCGCCCGTCACCGTGGGAAGCCTTTTCAAGACCTTTACAAAGCTTGGCCTGATTTCAAAGACAGGTCCGTTGACTGTTAAGGCTCCCTTGGTTCACGCATTGTACAAGGCATATCCGAGCAAGCCTGACATGGATGCCCTTGGGAAATGGTCCCGGTCCGTGGCCCTGCTGTTTTCGGAAGACCCTGATATTCTATGATCAGAGCCCGGCCTTGAGCGTTGCCATCAATGTTCTGCCGGGCAATGGAAAAGCCTCGAAATCTCTAAGTGGATACTTCCTGCCGTGCCGGTCATACAACACTATCGTGTCCAGTATGTTGCTTGCCTCCAATGTCAGGGAAATCCCTTTCTTCAGCCATACGAATTGAAGGCCTGCTCCGAACAACAATCTGGATACCGGGTCGTGTTTCAAGTTCAGTTGATCCAGGTAATTGTCGCCCGCATAATCAAGGTCGGTCCAGATCCTTACAATCCATTTCCTGTCCGTGAGCTTTATTTTCAGCTTGGCATAAGCCTCGTGCACCGGCCTGCCGGGTAATCTCTTGCCATTGTATTTTGGCGACGAAGATGAATTCCTTGCATCAAGGTAGGTGTAATTGGAACTCAAGAATATCGTATTCCACAGCGCCAGTTTCAGGCGCAACTCCAGACCTGCTGTACGCGCCGAATCTACGTTCTCGGGTCTAATCGTACTCTGCGAACTCTGAACATAAGCAATAAGGTTGTCTGTAAACGAAGCGAATCCGGCCGACTCGATGAAAAAATGAACCCGCGAATTCCTTGCTTTCAAATCCAGAGCCAGGCCCAGGTCCATGTTGTAACCGGTCTCTGCAGACAAATCTGCATTGCCTACAACCGCGCCCCTGTCTCCGAACAACTCGGTAATATCCGGGGGCCTGGTGAACCTGCCTGCATTGGCCTTTAGTGCTAACCATTTCACCGGAACGTACTTACCCCCCAGTGATGCTTCCCAGAACGGCTTTTTCAGGCTCCTGTCATCAATAACCTCGGTCGGTCTGCCCGGCACCGGCCCTCCGCCGAACCATGCAAAATATCCCTCTATCCTGGCCCCGGGGTTTAATATCAGCATGGGCAATAGTTTCCATTCGTCTTGCAAAGACAGTGCGAGTCTAAAGCGCTGTTTCAGGGACGAATCAACCTTTGAGAGAATTTCCTCGTGGTGAAAGCCCTCCCACCCGGCATCGATCCTTGCAGTCAACAAATGCTTCATTATTCCGCCGAGAGTCAACATTACAGCGGCATGCAATGAATCCGAAGCAGACCTGGTCTCCTGCGCTCCTATCCCAATCTCGTTTTGCGGATCATTGAAGGACTCCCGTAAGGCAAGGTAATCCAGTACCAATTTCAGTGTGCAGGACCTGCCGAATATCGGCCTGGACGCATGAAAGCTGAGCGTGTCTCTCAAGTTGGAAAGATCGGCCTTGTTCGTAGGCACACTGCCGATACCCGCCACACCCTGGTGCCTTGTAAACAGGTCGTTCATCACCGTCCAGGTCCATCCCAGGCCCTTCCAGCCAAGCTTGAAAAGCCCGCTGACAGAAAGATGTTGATTGTTTCTTCTCCTTTGTATCCTGTCATCTTCCTGGTTCAACCAGGTTCCATTCCAATTGAGGTATTCGAAATCCCCAAGGGAAGTTTCCATGGACAATACAGCAAGCAAATCCGCATCACCCGCCTTTTCGGCCCGTAACGCGCCAAGCCTGGCAGTGGACCAGGATCCGTAACCAATAGAGACTCTTGTCATTGGATGCCTCAACCTGCGTGTATTGAGAACAATCACTCCCCCCAGGCCTGAAAACGACATGGACATGGGACTCTTGCCCTTGTACACGTCCATGGATTCCAGTATATCCAGCGGGAACTGGCTCAAATCCACGCTGGAAAAGCCGCCGGCGTTGATCTTTACGCCGTCCAGGTAAACAGTGACCTGGCCCGGGGTCGAGCCCCTGATACTTGCAAATCCGAATGAGCCTGTGCCGCCGAGCTTTCTCACCTGTACGCCCGCGGCATCCGATAACACGTCGGCAGCCGATTTAAGGCCTCCGGCTGATTTGTCAACGAATATGGTTTCCCCAAAGCCCGTGCCTGCCTCGGCCGGCCTTATCCTCTTGCCCCTCACAACCGTAGGCGGCAGAATGATCAGCCCAGGCTCTATTTTTTTTTTGAGACCATGCTTTTTGTTTATTGACTTGTTCTTCTTATGGTGCCCGTACGTCGATTTTTGTTCAGTCTTGTTGCCGTCGTTTTCAAAGGCCCGTGTCTCTTTGCCCATCAAGATGATCAAAGCGCATATTGACATGCAAGCAACCGTAAGGCAGGAAAACGAGCGGGCATGCGGGAACAAGGTCATTGTTGTGCGCCGGCCTTTTGAAAAAAACAAAGCATGAACGGATCGAGTCCCAGGTCTATGGGCTTGGCCGTTATCTCACAATCCGAAGACGTATCGAATATGCGAATACCCTGTTCCGTCCTGCCACGCTCGGTTATCCACAGCCTGGAGCCGCCGGGCTCCAACTCCAGGAAAGAATGTTTCCATGTATTCGCTTGATCGAGCACATCTGTCTGTTTACCTGTGGCCGGGTTGAAAGAGACGACCTTTGTTGAAGATACCCCCTGGCCCCTGGGCTCTCCTATTACTGCATACCCCTTGTCCGGTGTTGCAATTACAGCATCTACCAAATCACCACCCATGGCCTGCTCGGTGACGATGAGGCCGCCAGCTTCCAGGCTATGTACGTCAACTACCTCGATACCGCCGTCCAGGACACCGAACCTGCCTGCTTCACCTATTACTATACCGCCCATGGCGTCACTATACCTGGGCTTACCGAACGGGTTGGTCGCTGAAAGCCTTATTTCTTTGATTATTCGATCCACCTTCGGATCGATCACAACTACCATACTGTAATCGGTAGGCTCGAAGGAATTCCTGGAGTCGAGTCTCTGCAGAACCACGAACACGAGTCCGTTCACGTACAACGCCCATGCAGCCTCGGGAAGGCCGTCATCATCTGCATACTCGGACAGGTCGATTGTGCCAATCCTCTCTCCATTCAGCGGATTCACCACGACCATCAAGGGAGCTTGGTACAGCGGCACATATGCCTTGTCTCTCGATACGATTGCTATGTCCTGTGGATTTGCTCCCGGCGGAGGAGCTATCGAGTATTCCTTTTCGATCCCCCATCCGCCTGTTTCAGACACCAATGCAACTGCATCGGCACCCAGCCGCTCTACTATGAACATCCTGCGTGTGATTGGATCGTACTTGCAAACCGCGTCTTGGTGTATCACCTGCACCAGGTTTTTTGTCTTGAAGGTATCCAGGTCCACCAGGGAGTACGATCCTGTCTGGTAATCAGACAAAACCACCAATGCCTTCGGCCCCTGGACCGGAAAATCCCCATCCCCTAGGTTATCAACAGGGCCTGCGCAAAACAGTGATGACAGGGCCAGCAAGGGTATTATTACCAGTTTTTCACGCTGCGAGACTCTTGGCATGCTGCCGATGGTCTTTTTCAATGTTCTTTGTACCGTGCCAAGAAACCGGTGACTGGATATTATTGACTCCATTATATATAATAAACATCCGTGCATTTTCCGGCCCCTGGGAACCTCTTATCCCTTATGCTCACTGCATTGCCTTAAGCTGGTTCATAGAAGCTACTGCATCCAGGTCAAAGCCGGCGCTTCCTTTGGTTGGAAAAGGATCGTAAATGGCATTGCCGAAGCTGTCCTTGGTCCTGCCGTCACCCACTACGTCCCTCAACCTGACATAGTGAATTTCACCGATGTCCACCTCTCCCAGCAATACCTCGGTCTTGTTCTTGAGCAGCGCGAGGTCAAAGGGCGTTGCATAACCCTGCCTGTACTTGCCGGCAAGTCCCTGGATCATGCCCGCGGATTGGCTGCCGTACGGTCCAACCGGATCTGTTCCCAGGTACGCGGTGTCGAAACTCACGAAATGCCGTCCATCGGTGCTGACATCAACAAAAGCCAACTCCAGAAACGTGTCATTAAAGGAATTTTCGAAAATACCAAGATCAAACCCCGGCCCGTCATGGATAGGCGGCTCGAACTGAACGACCACGCTTCCTCCCCTGCCAAGGCTAAGCACGTCGTCCGAGTTGCCTTGTGCTGGTCCTATTGCCTTGCTTGTGTCTGTCCAGGCCTGGTCCAAGGCCTTGCCGGGTTTGTACGAAACCACACGGGATGCCCAGCCTGTTATAGCCTTTGAATGCATATCGACCGCAGTGGTCCCCTTGTTTCCGGCGCTTGGTGGAAATCTCCGAACCACCTCGTACGTATGTTCAAAAGCAGGCGCAAGCAAACACGCCGGGTCATCGACCCTGGCAAACAACTTGAGTAAAAACGGAGGCTCCCCTTCCAAACCGGACAAATCTATGTAACCTGTTTCAGCCCAATTACTTGGGCTCTTTGCATTCGGATTTGCACTGTATCCCACCAGCGTTTTTCTGCCTGCCGGCGTACTGAAATGAACCACTTGGTCCGGAGTAAGGTACGCAAGCAGAGGGGCCTGCACCATACAACTCGTATCATATAAATCAGGCGCATCATTGCCTTGCCCGCCACAACCATTGCCAAAAACCAAAGACAATCCAAAAGATAAAACCAACTTGGGGAAAATACCTGCTTGACGATTATTAAAATGAAGAATTTCCATCCGACGCCCTTCCCTCTCCTCGGAGAGAGCACGCCCAGCAGGCTGTTGCTCCGGGTCTTCCGGCTTGCGGATCTTCCTACTTCCGGCGCCTTCCCCGGCCTCGGCCGAGTGGCTAATTGCCGGTTTCGTCCCCGCTTACGGCGGCGGGACCGCGTCGGACTCACACCGACCTTCCCCAGCCGCAACAGCTCCAAAACCGTTACATTGTCTAACAGGAGAAAAATAACATGTCAAGGTGAAACGG
>JAADFL010000065.1 GCA_013152945.1 Deltaproteobacteria bacterium
CCGCCCCTATCTTAAGGTGTGTGGCATGAATCATTACCCCTACTGACATTTTCACTTGGCACTATACTGACATATTGACTCGGCTTCGACATCAGCGTACGCGCCGGAATTTCAATCCCGTTTCTTCCCTGATTTTTTTCTCTTGTTGATTCCTTACTTGTTGAAACCAGGGTGCAGCCAACCTATGGGGCGATCACTGTTGCGTTTCCGGATATCACTATTTCATTGCCTTGATTCGAAGCGGAAACATCCAATTCGTACGTCCCGTCTGAATTTTTTTCTTTTACAAGGCACTTGAGTTCCAATTCATCACCCGGCCACACTTTGCCTGTAAACCTGGTTTTGAATCTCTTCACATTATTTGGGCCCACCCAATCGGAGATCAACCTGGATAAGTGTGCGGAAGTCAGCATTCCCATGGCAAAGACACTCTTGAATCCGGCCTTGCGGGCAAACTCCTCATCAATGTGTATCGGGTTGAAGTCGCCGGAGGCCCCGGCATATCTTGAAATATCCTGCCTGGTTATAGGCCCGATCCTCTCAATTCTCACCATGCCCGGCCGAATCGCCCTTGTCTCCATGGTTCTCTCCAAAGGTTTCTGCCTGTCGCGCCTTAATCCTTCCTATGTTTCAATCAATACATCACGCCGGATAACAACCACTTCCCCTGCTTTATCAGTGACCTTGCATTCCCTGATTGCAAACCGCATCAGAGAACCTGCCTTGTTTTTTTTCTCAAATACCTTGGTGAACACAAAGGACGCATTCAATGTCTCGCCTCCAACAGGCAACCGTTTGATTTCATATTCACATTCACCATGAACCAATTTTTTGGGGTCAAAGTCCGGTGGAAATATTGGTCCGCCAGGCAAAAAGTGGTTCATGATTTGCAGAAAAGTCACCGGAGCCGGCACATCATCGAAACCTGCCTTGATTGCCTCTTCCCTATCGAAATAAACCGGATTCGTCTCACCCGTGGCCCTTGCATACTCGGCTATCTTGCCCCGCTCAACCGGAAATGAAATATGAGCCAACTCTTTACCGACATAGTCCATGTCCAACGGCTCCTCACCAATGTTGAACCTTGAGAATCGGAATATCAAGGCTGCCTTGGGTATGCAAGGGAAAATAGTGGAAAATCAGGCTCGTTTTGTGGCACGATGTCCCAAGCAGATCGTCCTTCTGCATCAAGTAATATTGTCTTTAGTTGTATCAATATTTTTCATATGTTCGATTTTACTGTCCGGCCTGTCAAACGAGCGACCGGTCAAATACGGCGCGTGGGAGCGGTACGGAACCGCCAAAAGGACGGGTAACCGCTTAACGAAGGGCTGCTTCAGCGTCCATGGCAGCCACCTTGTAGGCCTCGGCAAGGGTTGGGTAGTTGAAAACCTGAGCCAGAAGATCATCCAGGGTTGCCTGCATTTCGACCAATAGCTTTGCCACGTGAATCAGCTCGGCGGCATCCGTGCCCACAGCGCCCGCACCGAGAAGCACCCTGGTGTCAGGATCAAAGGACAGCTTGATGAAGCCTCTGTCCTCTCCAAGCATTTCTCCCTTTGCAAGGTGCTTATACATTGCCCGCCCGGTTACCAGGCCGCTTCCGTCACCTCCCCGTTTTCCTACCCAGGCCATCTCCGGGATCGTGTATATGCCGTAAGGTATGAAACGCTCGTCCATGCTCTTTGCAGGAAGACCGAGCAGGCTGAGGGCTGCAAGCCTGCCCTGTTCGCGGGACGTCGAGGCAAGGCTGGGTGGACCAATGATGTCGCCGGCAGCATATATATTGGGAGCACTGGTCCTGCACATTGAGTCTGCAATGACCACGCCCCTGTCGTCGGTCTCCACTCCTGCTGCTTCGAGGCTCATGTCAGCGGTGGAAGCCTGTCTTCCCACGCTGAACATGGCAATCTCGGATTCAATGCTTTCGCCCGAATCCATGTGCACCACCGCGCTGTTTTCGTGGGCCTCGACGCTTCTCACCTTGCAGTTGGGATGGAACTGGCCTCCAAGGAACTCGAGTTCATCCAGGCATGTCCGGACCAGTTCCTGGTCCACGAAACCAAGGGCCGTTCCGCTCGATCCCACCATGTGCACCTTTACCCCGGCCAGGGCAAGCATCATGGCGTATTCCATACCCACGACACCGGTGCCCACTATTGTCATGCTCCCGGGCAATGGATCCACCACTGCATAGATGCTGTCCGAGTCTATCACCCTGGTTCCGTCGTACGGCACCCAGTCCAGCTTGCGGCCAACGCTTCCTGCGGCCAGTATGAATGAATCAGCCTCTAATTCAATGCCCTGGTCGTCAAGTCGGATAGTGTTCGTACCCGTGAATCCGGCCCTGCCCCTGACCAGATCAATATTGTTTCGCTCCATGAGATCCTGGATCACCTGGAGTTCTTTTTCTATCACCCTGTCCACTTGCTCGAGCAGGCGCGAGCCGTCGAGCCTGGACAGCGGCCTCTGGTCTTGGCCCACAAGCTTTCTGTACCTCCAGTTCGACATGATTATGATCGCGGTCCGCAGCGCCTTGCTCGGAATGGTTCCCTCGTGCAGGCAGGTGCCGCCCAAGGCAGCCCTGCTCTCTACTATGGCGGTCCTGACGCCGTGCCTGGCCAGTTCCAGGGCCGCTCTCTGGCCGGCCGGCCCGCCGCCAATCACTATGGTATCGTAACGGTTATTTTTCATGAGCCTCCTTTCAGTGATGCACCGCAATTCCAGGTTCATGTTTGTACGGCTTCCAAGCCTGGTGTCAAGCAGCCAATGCTTCAGCGGCTGAAAGCAGGATGGGGGAAGGTGAGTAAAATGAGTTGAGAATTCGTGCCATTTGAAGTGGACCCATGAAGGCAAACCTGCTAGAAGCATTTTCGGTATCGAGGAGGAGAAAATGGGTCCTATTTTCTGTGGAGTTGATATCGGTGCTTCGGCAACCAAGGTAGTATTACTGTCCGGCCAGGGCGAAATTATAGGCCAGTCAATCAAAAAGACCGGGGTAGATCTTTTATCGAAAGCCGAGCAATGCCTGAGCGAGGCTCTCATGCAGGCCAATGTCAAACGAGGCGATTTGGCCAGGATCGTAGGCACTGGTTTTGGCAGAAACGAAGTGACCTTTGCAGACGATGAATCGACCGAAATACGGTGCCATGGCCTGGGAGCCTACCATTATTACCCCAGAAAGATAACCGTGGTCGATATCGGAGGTGAAGACAACAAGGTTATTCGCCTGGATGACAAAGGCGGCAGACTATCTTTCAAGATGAACCGGAAATGTGCGGCCGGAACAGGCGCATTCATCGAAGAGACAGCCGGCCGGATGGATGTTTCTCTTAAGGACCTGGACTCCCTGGCCAGGAAGGCTGACAAGCCTGTCAAGCTTTCGAGTTTTTGCACTGTATTCGCCAAAACGGAACTCTTGAGAAGAACGCGGGAAGGCGCTACCTTACCCAACCTGGTGAGAGGAGTATTGGATTCCGTTGTAACCAGGATAACCGAAATGGGCAGGTTCGACGGCGAGGTCGTCATGACCGGAGGAGTGGCTGCTCATGTTCCGGTTGTCGCGGATCTATTGAGCGAGAGAATAGGCTATCCAGTGAACATACCCCCGAATCCCCAGTTGATTGGAGCATTGGGTGCTGCCCTTGTCGCCGGGTTAGACTATAGAAAAGGAAAGGAGAGCGGTAATGCTTACTAAACTATACAATCCCAAAGGAGTGGCGGTCATAGGCGCCTCGAACAAGAGGCTCTCGATCGGGTACCGGGTAATTGCGAATTTAAAGGAGCATGGCTTCAGGGGAGCAATATACCCGGTCAATCCGAAGGATCCGGAAATCCAGGGGTTGAAGGCGTACAAGTCCGTGCTGGATACGCCAGGCCCGGTGGACCTCGTGAACATATCGATCAAGAACAGTTTTTGTCCCCGGGCCGTAAAGGAATGCGGCGAAAAGGGTGTTAAATTCGTTATCCTTCACACATCCGGGTTCAGGGAGGCCGGGGAAGAAGGGGCAAAGCTTGAAAAGGAGATTTTAGAAATAGCCGAACAATACGGAATGAGGATATATGGTCCAAATTCACAGGGCGTTATGAATTCTAATCCTGAAGTTTCTCTTTATGCCAACTTCACTTTCACACCAATGAAACCCGGTTCGGTTTCCATCCTCGCCCAAAGCGGCGGTGTGGCAGAGGTATTGAATCTCAACCTGCGGAAAATGGGTTTCGGTTTCAGGATGTATGCCTCGCCTGGAAATGCTTCCGATGTTAGCATGACCGAGCTGTTGGATTATTTCGGTTCGGACAGCGGCACTAATGTAATCATGATGCATATCGAAAGCCTAAGGGACCCAATGGAATTTGCACGGGTGGCGGCGCAAGTCACACGCAATAAGCCGATCCTGGCTCTCAAATCAGGGGTCACGGAGGAAGGGGCCAGGGCAGTTTCCTCGCATACCGGTTCCCTTTCGAGCCCGGACAGGGCAATGGACGCCTTGTTCGAAAAATGCGGGATAATGCGTTTTCATGACCAGAGGGAGATGATCGAGGCTGCAACCGCACTGGCTTCACAGAAAGTGCCCGGGGGAAGAAAAGTGGCCATGATTACCAATGCGGGAGGACCTGCCATAATTGCAGTCGATGAATGTATATCGAATCACCTAGAACTGGCCTCTCTGCATGAAGAAACTAAAAAGGCCATCTCTGAAAAGGTCTTGAGTGTCGCTCATGTGGGCAATCCCCTGGACCTGGCCGCCACGGCAAACCCGGAGCACTATGGCCGAAGTATAGAGAAACTGCTTGCCGATGGAAACGTACACGGCCTGATAGTCAACATGATCACGCCGTTCTTTGTAGACAACCAGGGCATTGCAAAACAAGTTGTGGAAAGAGCCAAGAAAGGAGGCAAACCGGTCCTTCCTGTTGTAATGACCAACGAGAAATGGCAGGACGTAATCGACATCCTGCGTGAAGGCGATTTGCCTGTCTTCGATTATCCCGAGGCGGCTTCGAGGGCCATGGCAGCCCTGTGCCGCTGGAACGAAATCCAGTCAAGGCCGGAGGCCGAACCCCCTGCTTTCGAAGTGGATAGACAGGAGGCCCGGCACATTTTGGGAAATAAAACAGGATATTTGTCTTACAAGGATGCAGCCGGTCTCTTGACTGCGTATGGAATAAACACAGCGGATGTCGAGGTAATATCAGGCGAGACCGATCTCGATAGTGTGGTGGAAGATCTGGGATTTCCCTTGGCCATGAAGGTTGATTCACCCCAGGTGGTGCACAAGAGTGATGCCCGGGGTGTTGTGCTGGGCATCGATGATATTGATTCGGCGAGAAAGGCATTCAAGGAGTTGGAAACAAGGTTCAAGGGTAAAGATGCGACCATTGTGGCTCAGGCCATGGCAGAGCCTGGAACCGAACTGATAGTGGGAACCGCCCGAGCCCAAGGCATGGGCTCAACGATTCTTCTCGGACTCGGCGGTGTCTTTGTTGAAGTCATGAAGGATGTGAGCATCAGGCTCGCACCGGTCGGGGTGGAAGAGGCAAAGGACATGCTGGGTTCCATCAAGGCATCACCGATTCTGAAAGGGGCCAGGGGGGCAAAGCCAATAGATATTGACGACCTTGCCGAAATGGTGGCCAGGGTCTCCATGTTGGCCGCGGATTTTCCACAAATAGCCGAGTTGGACATCAACCCGGTTTTTGCCTATCCGGCAGACCGAAAATCCACGGCAGTGGATTTCAGGATCAGGGTGGACGATTGGAGTCGGGGTTGATGATAAGAAAATGAAGTCTTTTGCTTGGCGAACTTGCTCCGGGCTTGGAGGTTTGACATGGCTCATTGGTTGAATTTGGGAGAGATTTTTCCGGTCAATGCGGAAAAATATCCGAACAAGACATGCCTGTGTGATGAATCCAGAAGCTTTACATACAAGCAGACCGAGGAGAGAACAAACAGGCTGGCTAATGCCTTGTTGGGCAAGGGCCTGAACAAGGGAGACAAGATAGCGGTACTGCTAGAGAACTGCATTGAGTTCATCGAGATCTATGTAGCCGCAGCCAAGGCCGGACTCGTGGTGGTACCCGTCAACTTCAGGCATGTTGCCGAGGAAGTGGCCTTTATTGCCGACAATGCGGACGCCAAGGCTTTTATCGTGCATGAAGAATGGATCGAGATGATTGAGGGCATCAAGGGCGACCTGCAGAAGATACCCGGTTCCAACTACATCTGTGTGGGAGGCAATACCCAGGGATTTGTCCCGTATGAAGACTTCCTGGCCGCAGCGGGCGACAGGGCGCCCGGAATCGAAGTGCTTCCGAAAGACACGTGGATCCTTCTCTATACTTCAGGCACCACGGGAAAGCCCAAGGGAGTGGTTCGCTCTCACGAGTCGTACATTGCCTTCTATCTGATAAACGGAATCGATTTCAGGTTCGATCAAGACGAGATATGTATGAACGTAATGCCCTTGTGTCATGTGAACTCTACGTACTTCACCCTTAACGTGACCTATCTCGGTGGAACCGTTTACGTACATCCTGCAAGACGTTTCGAACCGGTAGAGCTTCTGGATGTCATAGAAAGAGAAAAAATTACTTTCATATCACTCGTTCCGACTCACTACCATCTAATACTGAACGTGCAGGACGATATCAGGGCCAAGTATGATACTTCCTCGATAAGAAAGCTGCTGTGTTCATCAGCCCCGGCAAGGCGGGAGACCAAGCTGGGCATAATGGAGTTTTTCCCCGGCGTACAGCTCTATGAAGGTTATGGTTCTACCGAGGCGGGAATAGTCACGACATTGTTCCCGAATGAACAGCTAAAGAAACTGGGGTCAATCGGGAGGGAGTCCACCGGAACCGCGAAGATAAAGATACTGGACGAGAAGAAACGGCCCGTAGCCAAGGGACAGGTGGGGGAATTGTATTCGATGGGCCCCATGCTTTTCGACGAGTATTACAAGATGCCCGAGAAAACCGCCGGGTCTCATGCAGGTGAGTATTTCAGCGCAGGCGATATGGCCTATGAAGACGAGGATGGTTACTATTACCTGGTAGACCGAAAGGACAACATGATAATAACAGGTGGTGAAAAGGTCTTTCCAAGCGAGGTCGAGTCGCTTATTACGTCTCACGAGGACGTATTCGACGTGGCCTGCATCGGGCTTTCCGACGCCAAGTGGGGTGAAATCGTGACCGCAGTAGTCATTCCGCGAAAAGGGCGTGAACTCAAGGAACAGGATTTAATTGATTTTTGCAAAGACAAGATTGCAGGTTTCAAGAGACCCAAAAAGGTAATATTCATTTCGCAGGACGATATGCCCAGGACCGCTACGGGAAAGATCCTACACAGAAAGTTGAAAGAGAGGTTCGACAAATAGCCTCTATGCGACACGTACGAGTCGGAGGTGGAAATGGCGACTGAAGAAAACGTGACACCTGATTTGTTCAATGCTGCCGACTATTTTATCGATCGCAACATTAGACAAGGTAACGGCCACAGGACGGCCATCTATTTCAAGGACAGGAAATACACGTATAACGATGTGCAAAAAATGGTTAACAAGACCGCCAATGCATTCATAGAACTTGGAGTAAGAATCGAAGACCGGGTGATGTTGCTCCTGCTGGACACACCGGAATTCTATGCATGCTTCTGGGGTGCAATGAGGATCGGAGCCGTGCCGGTCCCATGCAGCACAATGATGACCGCCGAGGATTACAAGTATTTTCTGAACGACAGCAGGGCCAGGGTGCTGGTGGCGAGCGAGTCGCTGCTGCCTGTAATAGATAAGATAGAAGGCGGATTGCCTTACCTTAGGGATCTCATAGTTATCGAAGACGGCCGCGGAGCCAAGATACCGTTCAGGCAAAAGTACAAGAGGGCGGCCTCGTTGTGCAAGTCCGCCGCCACAAGCAAGGATGACGTGGGATTTTGGCTCTATTCTTCAGGCAGCACCGGCGCGCCCAAGGGAACCATTCATTCCCAGTACGACATGGTCGTGTGTTCTGAAAATTTTGCCAAGGGTGTGCTGGAGCTAAACGAGAACGACATCTGCCTGTCTGCTGCCAGGTTGTTCTTTGCATATGGACTTGGTAATGCAAATTACTTTCCATTGTCTGTGGGAGCCGCAGCCGTACTGAATCCTGAAAGGCCCACACCTGAAGGAATATTCAAATTGCTGGCAAAGTACAGGCCAACGATTTTCTTCGGTGTGCCCACCTTGTACGCATCCATGCTGGATTATTCCGACAAGAAGGGCAGGGAAACCGGCAGAAAACCGGATCCGAACGGGGACCACGAGCTTTCCTCGGTCAGGCTATGCGTGTCGGCAGGGGAGGCACTGCCGACCGACATCTATCATAAATGGAAAAAACGATATGGCGTGGAAATAATAGACGGCATAGGCTCTACTGAAATGCTGCACATCTTTCTTTCCAACAGGCCGGGTGAAGTCAAGCCGGGCAGCACGGGCAAGCCGGTTCCGGGGTACGAGGTCAAACTGGTGGGTGATGACGAAGAAGAGATCGAGCAGGGGGAGGTCGGCACTCTCCATGTCAAGGGCAACAGTGCAGCCCAGTTCTACTGGAGAAAGAGAGAAAAGACCCGTAAGACAATGCTGGGGGAATGGATAAACACAGGGGATAAGTTCTGGCAAGATGAAGATGGTTATTTCTGGTGTGCGGGCAGGAGCGACGACATGCTCAAGGTCGGCGGGATTTGGGTATCTCCTGTAGAAGTGGAACGTGCGCTGACAGAGCACGAGGCGGTTTTGGAATGTGCAGTGGTCGGTCGGCGGAATGAATCGGGACTGATAAAACCAAAGGCGTTTGTAGTACTTAAGGATCCGAAAAAGGCCGGTGATGAGCTGTCTGAAGAATTAAAGGCTTTTGTAAGAGACAAGTTGGCCAAGTACAAATATCCCCGCTGGATCGAATTCCTGGAAGAACTGCCCAAGAGTCCCACGGGCAAGATCCAGCGATACAAGCTGAGAAAATCAAAGGCCTCATGAATCACCGGAGTTGATTGAAAACACATGCTGTTTGGAACCGCCAAGAAGAGAATTCTCATCAACAGCCTGTTAATAGGTGCGTTAACTTCATTGGCAAGCATATATTTCAAGGACTGGACGATTACCCTGGCAGTGGCTTTGTCGGCCCTTGCCATGTCAGCCAATTTCTGGCTCCTATGCAAGGTGATTGAAGGCGTTTTTCGGGGCGACACATCCATTCCCAGGTGGAAGATCGTAGCCAGGTTGCTGGCCAAGGTGATCTTCATATTCGGGGCACTGGCCATTTTCATTTATGTCGGAAAACTGGAACCTCTGGCCATGTTGGCGGGAATATCCAACGTGGTGGTCGCAATTTTCATCGAGGGTTTGCTGCCTGCGCCACGTGATGAAGAGCAAGGCCAAGGCTGACCCGGCTTCAATCATTAGGGCTGTTTTTTCAAACATTTCTCACCGATTGACAATCACTGCGGCATTTGCGCCGTTTACCGAATAGTACAACGGATCAAGGGATTCTAGTCCCGGGCGGGCAGCATATGGTGGCATGTTTGGGTGAACAGGGTACTTGCCTCCGTCCCCGCCGGGGAGTCTTAATTTAAGCTTATATAGCTTATAGCTTCGAATCACGCTATTTCAGCACAACTTTGACGTAAAAAGTCGTACCTAGGGCAGCCAGCATGAATACAGTTCCAAACCAGCCAATAGCCATGGTCAACCTTCCCGGCCTCATATGCGGATCACTGATATCCCTCTTGATACAATGGAGATTCAAACCATAGAGAAAAGGAGCCGCAGCGAGAGAAATCATGGCTGCAGCAGTGACCAGGGTCACCGGGTTGCCGACCAGAAGCAGGGTTACAACAGCGAACAAAGCAGAGCCCAGAACGAAAGCAATGTAAGTCTTCTTTTTTACGTTGGCTTGTCCAAGCGTCCCGGGCTTAAGCACGGCCATGGCCTCGGAAAACGACCTCGAAAAGCCATCCACCACTGTGTAGGAGGTGGAAAACATTGCAAAGAAGGCGGTGAGCATGAATACGTGGTGCATCCATCGCCCCAGGATGGCCGAGTACGCATCGGATATGGCCTGGGCAAACTGCACGCCCTTTAACTCCGCGCCTCTCCCCTGCAAGTGCACTGCGCCCAGACACAGGAACATTATTCCTGTAAGCAAGGACAGGACATAGCCCGCTCTCATGTCCATGAGTGATATGGATAATCTCTTACGTGTAGTGGATGAAATCGACGACGGCGGTTCCCGGCTTCCACCAAGTTCTTTGAATTTCTCTAGACTCCAAAAGGAATGCCATACCGATACGTCGATTCCGGTAGGCATCCAGCCCAATATGGCCGCCACCAGCAGGATGGATCCTCCCGGGATGCTCGGCACGAGAAGCCCTTGTAATGACCGGCCCAAAGGAGGCGGACTGGCCGTGAAAGCAAGGATCGTGGCCAAAGCCAGGATGGTCATCATGACCTTGTTGATATTGTCCATCCATGAAAAACCGCCTTCAAAGAGGAGAAAGACAATGGCTGCCAGCAGTATAATGGAAATCACCTTTGTGCTGAAAAGGCCGGTCCAGGTCCAGATCACGCAACCGGAAACACTCACCACTCCTGCCAGGACGCCGATGCCCTGCAGGATCGTGCTGACAAGAAAGATGTAAACCGCCCACCCCTTGGGGCCTTTTGTTTCGTAATATCCTTGCAGAAGATTCCTGCCGGTTGCAGCGGCATAGCGGGGTCCGCTTTCAAACGCAGGGTACTTGACCAAATGACAAACCAGGACCAGCCATAACAGGTGATATTGGAACAATGCGCCGGCCTGGGGGCTCAGCACAAGGTGTGATGCGCCGATACTGGTTGCTGCAAGCAGGAAACCGGGACCGAATTTTTCCCAAAACCGCATACTACCCTTCCTGTCCGGTGATTTTCTTTATTGCTTTCCTCATGGTGGTCACGGCCAACTCGATCTCATCGGGTTTTATAGCCAGAGGCGGTAGTATGTACATGGTATCTCCAAGAGGACGAACAAAAACTCCTTGCTCCAGGCACTCGGCTGCAACCTGTTTTCCGGCTTTTTCTTCAGGTTCATAAGATACGTGTCTTGCCGGATCTTTTTCAAGGTCAAGGGCTGCAATCATTCCCATGGCTCGAACCCCGGCCGTATGATCGAGATCGTTCATGGAAGCCCAGAGCTCGTGAAGCAGATTCACCTTTGCCGGTAATGTTTCAAAGATGTGATCCTCTTCGAACAACTCCAGATTTCTCACGCCGCATGCAGCGGCCAGGGGATTGCCCGTGAACGAGTGGCCATGGGCAAGCTTACGATCTTCCTCGTACTTTCCAAGAAAGCCTTCGAATATTTCCCGTGTGGCCAATGTAGCCGCCAAGGGCATGTACCCGCCGGTCAGACCTTTTGCCACTGCCATCAGGTCCGGCGATATTCCCGCATGTTCGGCTGCGAACATCCTCCCCGTCCTTCCAAAGGCAACGGCTACGCAATCAAGTATGAGATGCATGCCGTGATTGTCACAAAGTTCCCGCATCCGCTTGAGTGCGGCGGACTTGTACATTCGCATTCCATTCGCGCCCTGGACCAGCGGCTCCGTCACGAGACCGCAGCACTCCGTGCCATGCTCGTCCAGCAAATCCTCCAGGGGCCCAAGGCATTTCAGGGAGCAGGTCGGCTCCGGGCCGCCCGGTAAATCCAGCAGGTTCTCTCCTTCATCACACGTGGCACAGTCGGGTGCATCGGCTCGAAGGGCGGGGAAACAAAGGTCCCTGAACCTCGAATGGTACGAACCGATGTCACCGAGAGAGACTCCGCCGAGGGTATCACCGTGGTACGCGCCTTTCATAGCTACAAAGTATTTTCTTTGGGCCTGCCCATTCTGGTGAAAGAACTGGTAGGAAATCTTTATTGCAGCCTCGACTGCTGTAGATCCATCGTCTGAATAGAAGACCCTTTCGAGACCGGTGGGAGCTATGCGGGCCAACATCCGGGCAAGCTTCAAGCCCGGTTCGTGAACCATGCTGCCCATGGAACAATGGGGCAATACATCGGCCTGTTTCTTTATTTCATCGATAAGTCTTTTTTCGTCGTGACCATGAATATTGACCCACCAGGATGCAATAGCATCCAGGTACCTCTTACCATGATCGTCTATTAGCCAGCATCCCTCGCCCCGCACGATCTTGGGTGTAAACCCGGTTATCGGCTCAGCCATTTGAGTAAACGGGAGCCAAAGATTCTGAAAATCACAGGTAGAATCAATATTCACGGCCATCCTCATCTCCTCCAAGGGGCCCTGTCCCGTACTGCAGGAACATCCATGTGACCCGATTCTATTCCGGCTCGAAAAAGGTGCAAACCCTAAATTTTGAAACCCGGATGGTTGACAGGAACGCCTGTTGGACCTAAAAGAACAGGATATTTTACTTTGGTCAAGGAGAGAGCCATGGACTTTGAACTTAATGAGGAGCAAAAGTTGATGCAGGACATGGCGCGCAGGTTTGCAAGGGAAACCATCGCGCCCATTTCTGAAAAAGATGAGGAGGAGCACAAGTTCAGGCCGGAGCTGGTAAGGCAGATGGGTGAACTGGGCTTTTTCGGATGCCTGATACCCGAAGAATACGGCGGCAACGGGGCAGGTGAAGTGGCATCCGTTGTAATAACCGAGGAAATAGCCTGCGTCAGCCCGTCATACGGGCTTCCCTTCAACATGCAGGCACACGGTACTGCAAAAACAATATTGAGGTACGGCAACGAAGAACAAAAAAAGAAGTACATTCCAGGTCTGGCAAGTGCGGAAAAGTTTGGTTGCTTTGCCATTACCGAGCCGGGCGCGGGTTCCGACGTGGTTTCCATGTTGACCACTGCGGTCGAGGACGGAGATCACTTCGTGCTGAACGGTCAAAAGACATGGATCTCAAATGCTCATGTCGCGGACATCGGCCTTGTGTACGCCATGACCGACAAGTCCCGTCGCCACAAGGGAATGTCCTGTTTCATCGTGGATCTCAAAGAGACAGACGGAATAACAACCAGGCCCATAGAAACCAAGTTGGGACTGTACTCCGCGCCGACAGGTGAAATTTTTTTCGAAGACGCAAGAGTGCCGAAAGAGAACCTGCTGGGCGAGGTCAACCATGGTTTCAAGATCTGTATGTCCATGTTGGACAATACAAGGCTTTCCTGTGCAGCCAGGGCCGTGGGCGTGGGCAGGGCCTCGTTCGAGGTCGCCAAGGAATACGCGGAAGACAGGAAGCAATTTGGAAAACCAATAATAAAGTTTCCCCAGATAAGAGATGACTTGGCTGAAATGTACCTTGAGAACCAGGCGGCCCGTCTCCTTTTGTGGCGCGCTGCCCAGCAAAAGGACAATGACCCGAATGTCAGGAACTCGCTCGAAGTCTCGGTCGCCAAGTACTTTGCCGCCGAGGCAGCCGTAAAGGCCGCTAATGATTGCGTCAAGATACTGGGAAGCTATGGATTCTCCACCGAGTACCGTGCATCGAGGCTGCTACGGGATGCAAAGTCTTTCCAGATAGTAGAAGGCACTTCGAATATACAAAAGCTTGTAATCGGCAACAACATTCTTGGAAAGTAGGTAATTTGACTGTTTTAAACAAGCAATGCACGAGGAAGCACAGGGAGATTGTAACATGGCGATAGAGAAGATAAATTTTCCAATGGCAGGCAAGGTTGTGGAAGTCCTGGTCCAGGTGGGCAGCACGGTGGAGGAAGATCAGCCTCTTGCGACCTTCGAGTCCATGAAGATCGAAATGCCCCTGAATTCGCCCGCTGCCGGCACTGTCAAGGAGATCAAGGTTAAGGCCGGCGACACGGTAGAGGCGGATCAAGAGTTCGGCTCCATAGAAAGCTAGGGCCGGAATAATTCCCATGAGGAATTGGTGCGGAGAGCCTGTTCCAAGAGTCGACGGCCTGGACAAGGCCCGGGGCCGTACCGTATACCTCGGCGATCAATCTCTTGATGGCGCCCTCTTTGGAGTGCTGGTTCGTTCTCCGGTTGCAAAGGGTAGATTGAAAAAAATCTATTGGGACGAATCCATCGACTGGTCCGGCTTGTTCCGGGTCGAGGCTGAAGACATACCCGGCCAAAACTGTGTCAGTATTATCAAGAAGGATATGCCATGCCTGGCTTTTGACAAGATCATGTACCTGGGGGAGCCGGTCGCGCTGGTGGCCTCTGCGGATTTAGGACTCGCCCGCAGCGCCGCATTGACCGCAAAGCAGGATATCGAGCCTGAAAAGCCGCTTCTGGATATTCGGCAGGCGGTTGAGAAATACAGGCAGGAACCGCAATCCGACGGATTGATTCACTCCATTGACATTGAAAGGGGCGATGTACAAAACGCACTCGCATCTTCGGACCTTATCGTCGATGGAGAATACTGGACCGGGCCACAGGAGCATGTGTATCTCGAGCCCCAGGTGGTGGCCGCAATCCCCAGGGGAGACAAGATCGAGATATTAGGCTCCATGCAATGTCCATACTATGTAAGACCTGCTGTAGCTCTGGCACTGGGCATGCCTGATGAGAATATCATTGTGCGTCAAACACCTACCGGAGGGGCATTCGGCGGTAAGGAAGACTTTCCAAGCTCAATAGCAATCCATGCGGCCTTGCTCGCTCAAAAGGCTCATGCACCTGTTAAAATAATTTTTGACAGGCAGGAGGATATCTCTTTCACGACCAAGAGGCACCCATCCTGTGTAAAGCTGAAGGCTGGAGTAAAAGCAGACGGCACTTTTTCGGCACTGGAAGCAGAGGTGTTGCTGGACGGCGGGGCGTACACGACTCTTTCACCTGTTGTTCTGTCAAGAGCCGCCATACATGCTTGTGGTCCGTACAGGTGGCGCGACGTTGGCGTCAAGGCACGAACACTACGCACGAACATGCCGCCGTACGGAGCGTTCCGGGGATTCGGCGCACCTCAGGTTCATTTCGCAATAGAGTCACATGTCGACGAGATAGCCGCCAGGCTGGACATGGATCCCGTGGAATTGCGGAAAAAGAACTTGCTCCGGGAAGGCGACCAGACAGCCACCGGGCAGGTATTGAAAGAAAGTGTGAGTGCAGTAGCCTGCCTTGAATCCGTGTCAAGGGCCGCAGACTATGCGGCTTTTAAAAAAAAGCTGGAACACGTGCAGTCAACAAGACACAAAAAATACGGCTTGGGTGTTGCGTCCTTTTGGCATGGCGGCGGATTCACAGGAGCAGGAGAGGAACATATTGCCGCCGAAGTGGCAATCGACCTCATGGAGGGCGGCAGGGTTCAAGTCGCCATATCCAGTACCGAAATGGGCCAAGGTGAAAGGACGACGATTCCCCAGATAGCCGCCCAGGCCCTTGGAGGAATTCCCCTGGACCTGGTCTCCTGCGATTTGCCCGACACCTCCAATGCGCCTGATTCCGGTCCCACTGTGGCCTCCAGGACCATAATGATGGTTGGAGCACTGGTTGAATCATGTTGCATGGACGTGTTGGCCTATTTGAAGAAAGTTTCAAAAACCAGAGACGATGAACAAATAGCCGATTGGCCGGACGCGGTCGGGCGTGCGCTGAAAGGCCGCCCAAAAATCAGATTCGCGAAAAAATACGAGAAGCCCCCTGATTTGAAGTGGAATGAGGAAAGACACGTTGGTGATGCATATGCAGCATATGCATGGGGTGCGGTTGCCGCGCGCGTTAGCATTGACATGCTGACCATGGAAACCACCGTGGATGATATTTGGTGTACTGTTGATGCCGGAAAGGCCATCAACCCCAAGATCGTTGAGGGCCAGGTGCAAGGCGGACTTGTTCAGGCGCTCGGGTACGCGTTATTCGAAAATCTTCAAGTTTCCGAACAAGGCGCTTTTCTCCAAAACCGCCTCCAGAACTATATTGTGCCGACCAGCATGGACACGCCGGGCCTGCATGTCGAATTGATCGAAAATATGTATTCACGCGGGCCGTTCGGTGCAAAAGGTGTAGGAGAATTGCCCATGAACGGCCTGGCACCGGCGATTCGAAATGCATTGAGGCAGGCCTTGGGCCAGGCACCGAACAGAATCCCCATGATACCGGAGAACCTCGTGGAACAAGGGCTGGCGGGCAATACCGGAGGATGACGTGGAGGTTGCGGTAAACCGCAGGTGGAATGTCAATGGCCAAGAGATTGAAGTAACATTCAATTCGGGTGATCGCCTGCTTGACGTATTACGCAACGATTTGGGTTTGATGGGCGCAAAGGAGGGCTGCGGCGAAGGTGAATGCGGTGCATGCAGCGTGTTGATCAATGGCGAATTAAAACTCTCATGCCTTCAGCTTGCGGCCGTCCTGTCAGACGGCACCGCCATATTGACCGCAGAGGGAATCGAAAATACGAGGCAAGGGCCTTTACTCCAGGAAACAGCGAATAGGAACGGGGCCGTACAGTGCGGGTACTGCACGCCCGGCATGATGGTGGCAATGTACTGGCTCATGGAACATCCGAAAATACCAGCCGGGCAAGGACTTTCAGGAAATCTTTGCCGTTGTACAGGTTACAAGGCGTTGATAGATACAGTAGATGAATGCCGGCGAATCCTTGCAGGCAAAAAGGATGGAGACATGACTTGAAGATCCTTGAGCCGAAAAACTTGGCCCATGCGCTGAAGATGAAGGCCGAAAACAACCGGGCAGAGCCGATTGCCGGCGGGACGGATCTACTGGCATCGTGGAGCGCAGGCGCTGAAAAACCGGCTGTGATCATTTTATTGCCGGGTTTGGCGGAACTTTCGGGAATCAGGCTCAATAATGGATATATACGGATTGGGGCATGTACCACGCATGCCGAGCTGGCAAGTAATCCGATAATTACCAGGCACCTTCCTGCACTGGCTGCTGCCGCAGCCGGCATAGGCGCACCTGCAGTCAGGAACATGGGAACCCTTGGCGGAAACCTCGTTTGTCCCAGCCCTGCCGCTGATCTCCCACCGGTCCTGCTCGCATTTGATGCCGAAGCTGTTGCTGGCTCGACGGCTGGTGAAAGGGTTGTTCCATTTTCAGAATTCTTTATCGATTACAGGAAAGTGGATCTAAAAGAGGATGAGCTTCTCCTTGCAGTACGAATTCCTGTACCCGCGGACGGTATAAAATCCTATTTCAGAAAGGTCGGGTCTCGTAAATCCCAGACATTGGCAAAGGTATCACTCGCTGCCCGGGCACGGGTTGAACAGGGAAAAGTCATACATTCCGCCTTTGCAGCCGGAAGCGTCGGGCCTACGGTTGTAAGGTTGAAGGAAACCGAGGCTCTAGTGGAATCGAAGCAACTGGACTTGGAGATTATTGAGCAGGCATGCAAAGAAGCTGAAAAAGAGATATGCCCTATCGATGACATTCGTTCAACTGCAAGCTACCGGCGATTCGCTCTCAATGGAATGGTCCGGGAGTTCCTGGAGATGCTCTTGCCCATCTAGGTTGGAGTAATGCCCTATGCTCTAAAACGAAACCCCGGCAAAAACCCCTACCCAATAGCCGGCCCTTTCATGGCTGACATCAGGGTATTCCCTGTCCACCTTTCGCAGGTCGCCTTTTTCAATAGTATCTTCATCACCCTCTATGGAATAGGAAAACTCGATCGCTGCGCCTGGAATGGGAAATCTTGCAAGGACACCGGCTATCAAGGCCATGTTGCTCTTCTCGGAAAAGATCCACGAGTACATGACCTTCGGTCCCAAGGATAGGCCTATGAACATGTCCACAGGCTGAATCTCCCTGGATACGGGCGCACTCGATGTATCCTGCCAGGGGTCACTCGTGCTTTTTCGTTCCTTTGTAATCTGTTTGCCGTCTTGTTTCAACGTCCTGCCCCTGTAAGCGAATGCAGTGCATGCCGCAGACAACCCGATCTGGAGTTCGTGCCCGGCCCTGCGGCCGAAGAACAACGTGGTTCCAATGGATGTTCCAAGGGAGAGGATGCCGTACATGTTGTCTCTCAAGGCTGCCTCGAGTTCCACCACCTGCCAGTAAAAATAGGGCCACCGAAGTAAAACCGACGAAAGTTGCAGCCCTCCTCCATAGTTGCCCCCTATAGCAGCCACTGAGAACCAGGTGTTCCTTGTACTGGTCAATGCCTTTTCATCAGGCGCCATTTTCAGAAAAAAGGCTTGTTCTATGTAACCTGAAATAACTTCTATGGAAGTTGCCAGGGCCTTGAAGCGCGGTGCCTTGACAAGCAATTGATGCGATCCTGGCATCAGTCTCAATGTTGCGGGCAGGTTCACCCTCTTGTCGCCGTCCACGATTGCATGTGCCCCCCTTGTATTTGCCTCTATTGTCGTTTCAACCATCCTGCCCACACCGATAGCCTGTTTCTTCTTTCCAAACCGGCCCCCGAGTTTCAATGACTTGTTGAAAAGCGTGGCCACCATTGGGGCCACCTGGTCTGCAGACAAGATTACCCTGGATATGGCCCCGGACAGCCGCCACATGTGGCAGTCCACCAGCTTGATACCCAGCAGGAACCTTCCTGCTGCCCTTTTGAGCACGGCCTTTGTGACAAAGTCGACTTTCAATATCCTGCCTGCTTCCGCCAGGCAAGACACACTATCGCATTCGAGTTTTGAAGCTGCTTCTGCATAGTTGTCGTTGTCCTGCAACCTGGATGCCGGCACAACCCTGTATTCACCCAGGGATTCCACCGCCTGCCCCAGTATTTCTGCGAAAACTCCGCCCAGTTGTTTTGAAACTCCCTTGGTTGTTGAAACAGGAGCTACGGCAACGACCGGCCCCTCGGCTTTGACATTCGAAGACAAGAGAAAGCTTACGAGCAGAACATGGATTAAGAGGTTTCCTGCAAGAAACCTGTTGTTTGAGTCCCGGCCTAATTCACCGAGCAAGACGGAATTACTCATGCAAGCCCCTCCTCCGGAATTGTGAGCCCGGGATTTGTTCACGTCCATCCGGCCAACTTGTTGAAGGCCTCGATCCTGTGGTCTATTTCCTCGATGTCATCTTCGAACCTGGCTCTCCAGTATTCGGGATCCCATTGCTCGTACAATTCAGACACGTCCTTTCCCTGCTGCTCTACCCAGGTGAAGTACTTGAGGTTGTGGAGTTTCTTGCGGTCCTTGTAAGTCAGTTCCTGGAAATATGATGGCTCCTGGTGCAGGAGAGGGCCTGCAAGATCTGCCGCGGCCTGCAGCCTGTCATATTTTCCGAACTTACCGGTCAGCTCCTCCAGCCTGGACCTGTACATGTCCGAAGAATCGGTGAATACGGTTATTATTACATCCTGTTCCTTCAGTTCGAAGTACTTGGCTGTCTTGATTGCAGCCAGCAGGTTGGCTATACTCGATATTCCAAGCAACGGCAGGTTTTCAACAAGGGATTCGTCCAGACCTATGGACTCGAGGTAAGCCTTGCCTTCAGGTTCACTGAACAACCTTAAGATACGCATACAGTCCGAGTCGTCCAGGGCCGCCACTGCATCGGTATTCCTGGTGTTATGAATCCAAGGCACGTGCTTGTCACCTATCCCTTCTATCCTGTGGCCTCCGAAGCCGTTCATCAGGAGCGTGGGACACTGCAGGGCCTCTGCAGCAATAGTCTTGACGCCAGGCACATTGGCCTTGAGAAAATCTCCGGCCGCTATTGTGCCTGCCGAGCCCGTGGCGGAGACAAAGGCCGTAAGCCTCTCTTTGGCCGACAACTCTTCTTTCAGCAGTTGAATTATGGCGGAGCCGGTCACGTGATAGTGAAAAAGTGCGTTTCCGAACTCGTCGAACTGGTTGAAAATAATGTTGGACGGATCTTCCCGGAGCTCCCAGCACTTGTCATAGATCTCCTTTACATTGGACTCGCAACCAGGCGTGGCAATGACCTCGGAACCTATTTCTCTCAGCCAATCGAAACGCTCCCTGGACATCTCTTTTGGAAGTATGGCCACGGACGGACATGCCAGCAGGGCACAATCAAAGGCTCCGCCACGGCAGTAATTCCCGGTTGAAGGCCAAACAGCCTTGTGACGCGTGGGATCGAATGCACCGCTCACCAGCCTTGGAACCAGGCATCCGAAAGCAGCTCCCACCTTATGGGCGCCGGTTGGGAAAAACTTGCCCAAAAGACCGATGATCCGGGCATCCACTCCTGTCAAGGCCCTTGGGATCTCGATCCTGTTGACCCGGCCGAACAAACCATTCTCAATGTCGTTCTTCCAGGTGATCCTGAACAGGTTCAACGGATTCAAATCCCAGAGCCCGATACCTTTTAATCGCCGTGTTATGGAGTCAGGAATAGTCTCCGGGTTCTCGAGTTGCCTGAAGGTTGGAATTATTATGCCGCGTTCCCTGCATCTCGCGGCTGTTTTTTCCAGGACTTGTTCGTTGATTTCTTCAGGAAGGGCCCTTGTCATGTCATACCTCCATGGCCGGTCTCGCACGCCTTATCATGCGGTCTACGGTACCGACCGGATCGTCGAGTTTCGAAAGCAGGATCATGGCTGCTATTACGAAAGGTTTGAATGATGCCTGTTTGTATGTATCCATGCGATGCCGTTCGAACACGTCTGCTTGGACCTCTCCCTTTTCACAGCTCACGCCGGATATGTCGGCCGGGAGGCAATGCATGTAAAGGGCCTTTCCCTTGTTGGTCAAATCCATCCGCCTTTGATCGCATTCCCAGTCTTCGAACCGCTTGTTCATGGACATGCATTGCCTCTCCAGGGTATCCAGGCCGATAGTGTCCCCCTTCTTCAAGAGTTCAGTACGTTTCTCCATTACTTCGTAAGGGGCCCATGACTTGGGGTACACCACGTCGGCATTTCTGAAGGCTTCGCTCATTGTTCCGAGTTTGACAAACCTGCCATTGCTCTTTTCGGCGTTGTCTTCGGCCAATTTCTCCACCTCGGGCGAAAGGTGATACCCCTCGGGATGGGCCAAAATCACTTCCGCTCCGAACCTGGTAAGAAGGGCCACTAATCCCTGTGGAACGGAAAGGGGCTTGCCGTAGCTGGGTGAATATGCCCAGGACACGGCTATTCGCATGCCTTTCAGATCTTTGAGTGAACCGAACTTGTTCTCTATTGCCAACAAGTCTGAAAGAGTCTGGGTCGGATGGTCCATGTCGCACTGCAAGTTCACTATAGTGGGCCTCTTGTGCAGGATTCCCCGGCCGAAACTCTCGTCCAGGGCCGCGGATACCTCTCTCATGTACCGGTTTCCCTGGCCCAAGTACATGTCATCCCTTATACCGAGAACCTCGGTGAGAAAGGATATCATCACCGCTGTCTCCCGGACCGTCTCGCCGTGGGCGACCTGTGTCTTTTGCTCGTCCAGTTCGGACAGAGACAGGCCCAGTGCGTTCACTGCAGAGGCGAAGCTGAACCTTGTCCTTGTGGACTTGTCCCTGAATATACCAATGGCCAGTCCATGGTCGAACAACCTGCCGGATATACCCTTGCTGTGCAGTTCCCCCAGAACCTTGGCCATGGTGAGAACAGCCTTTATTTCATCGAGCGTATGTTCCCAGGTCAAAAGAAAATCCGAGCCCACCATGGTCCCTGTATCCAGGTCGCGTAGATCCTCGAGAAGCTTTTGTATTTTCTTTGATTCAATTGATTTAGGCGTCATATCAAGGCCTCCAATGACTTGGTTTCAGGCTCAACCGGGTCTGGAAAATCCAAGCCCTGTTCCGCCGTATCCACGTCCTTGAGCCCATGCCCTGTAACGAGCAATACCAAGGACGAGGCCGGGTCTAATTTCCCATTGAAGATGAGTTCTTTCAATCCCGCAAGGCCGGCAGATGCCGCAGGCTCTGCAAACACCCCTGTCATGGAGGCCAACTCGGCCTGCGCGCGCAGTATCTGCCTGTCGGAAACCATTATGGACAGGCCCTTGCTTTCTTCAAGCGCCCTTTTAGCCCACCATGCATTGCTGGGAACCGATACGGATATGGAATCCGCAACAGTGCTCGGATTTGGCGATGCTTTGAATTCTCCAGTGGTAAACAGGTGATGCACCGCGGCGGAACTCTCGGCCTGAACCGCGATCAACCTGGGTAACTTATCAGTAAGACCGATTCCGGTGAGATCTTTGAAGCCCTTGTGTACAGCGGCCAGTATGACGCCATCTCCCACCGGAACCACAATTGCATCCGGCACCTTGCCGAGTTGCCTGAATATCTCGAATGCCACGGTCTTTTTCCCCTCTATAGTCAACGGGTTGAAGGCGGTATTCCGGTTCAAGCCTTTGAATTTTTCCGTATATTCCATGGACAGGGAGAAGGCTTGGTCATATGTCCCGTTTACAGGCACCAGCCTTGCGCCGTGGATCATCACCTGGACGAGCTTGGCCCTTGGCGCAGATGCAGGAACGAATATTATTGCCGAAAGACCTGCACTTGCGCATACAGCGGCAAGAGAAGACGCGGCATTGCCGGTCGATGCCGTTACTACACGATCGTATCCAAGCTTCAAGGCCTGTGCTGTTACCATGAAAGATGCCCTGTCCTTGAGCGAACCGCTCGGGTTCTGCCCGTCGTTCTTGATCCAAAGGTCTTTCATCCCAAGGGAATCGGCCAGTCTACCGGCTTTAAAAAGCGGCGTATGGCCGACCGGGAGAACAGGCCTGTATTTCTTTTCAATGGGCATGAGGCATTCAAGATCAGTATCAGCCGGATCAAATTTCATGGTGAGCTTTCTAAAATCAAATATGGCTTCAAGCACCCCCTCGAGGGGCCTGCCCGGCTCCTGGTTACGGCTGCATTCCGGGCACAGGTACAACACTTCGTCTTTTTCAAAGGACTTGCCACAGGTGGTGCACTTGTAGGTAAACAGCGGTTCCATAAAGGCCCCCGATCTTTTTCGTCACAGTTCGACTTTTGTAACATGAACAGGACTTGGGGCCAAGTGCCAAGTGGAAAGAGCCGTTTCCACCGGAGGCAGGAAACTTGAAAGCTCATAGCTGAAAGACCGGCTTGGGACGAGTGCCATTGATGCCATGGAGATTGGGAGAACTGGATGCCCGGCTTGGCGGAGATAAATAAATGTGTACGATTTTGCCCATGAAATTCATTGCAGATACTAGCATGTTTCTTGCCGTTGCCCCAGATGAGCCGGCACTTGTCGATTCCACCTGGTATTTGACGTACTAACAACAGGTTGTGCAATGTGACTGGACAACGGCAGCCCGTGAACCTATCCTTCAAACCGTATACTTTGGAGGTAACAGCATTGAAAAACAGGAACAACTTCAAACACGGCGGATTTTCATTCGTCTCCCTGCTGGCAATCATCTCCGCGGCAACTGCCTGTCCTGCACTAGAGTCATGCCGCAGTGAACAGGATGCGGATGCAATCGCCCGTGCATTGGCGGATCGGCTTCAGGATGCACTCAAGTTCGACAACAGTGAAACAAAGAAAGGCGATGCCCCGCAGGGACATACTTCCGGTGCCGATTATCCGGCCGTAACCATGCTGGACGCGCCTCAAACTCTTTACCCCGGCCAGAGCTTTGAAATAGGCCTGCCTACGGACTTTGCCATGACCGATGCCATTGCCGGAGCAGCGGTGCAGGTCGACAAGGCAAGCCACTATATCGAGGTTCACGAAAGTTATGACTCTGTTGCCGGAAGAGTCATCCTGCACGGGCACCTTGCCGATGATAAGAAATTGATAGGGCATATATTCCACGTCCGGATTGCCTTGTTGGACGACCTGTCCAGGGCCGGTAACTACGTGACATGGGACCTCGCAATAGTCATGCAACCGGATGCGTTCATGGAACAGGAATCCGTGCGCGAACCGGAAAACGAACCCGAGCTACATGTCTTTCCGGATGCATATGAAACAGAGCCTTCAGAGACTTCCGATCAAATGGAAACAATTGAGGAAGGAGAGAATTTGCCTGACGGCATGCAACTCCTGGCTGAATCAGGCTCCCAACTCGAAAGCGTGGTGGTTGACGGCTCGTATGTATATTACCTCGAGCCCGGTCCTAACGACCAGGCCGGCGGCAGGGTGATGAGAGTTCCGGTTACAGGAGGCACACCAGAGGTGATTGCCAAGGAACAAGGTAACCCGCTGAGGATTGCAACAGATCGGCAAGCTGTTTACTGGACCACCTGGTTGACGGGAAATGTCATGCGCTGGACGAAATCGAGCGGCCTTACCGACGTGCTGGCAGAAGGAGAGAAAAAGCCCGGTGACATAGTGAGCTATGGTGGAATCTTGTTCTGGGCGAACTTCGGTACAGGCACAATAGAGCAACTCAGCTTATCCGACATGAAGCAATCGACTCTCTATCAAACCAAGAATGGGCCGAACGGCCTGGCTGTGTTCGGATCGTACTTGGCCTTTACGATAGCCGAGTCAGTCCAGGGAGATCAGCATTCCGGGCTGATCTATGTGTTCAGCCTTGCTACAGGAGGGCCAAGGCTGGTCGCTTCCAAGGCAGGTTTGCCAAGGAGCGTGGCCCTGGACGAAGGCAGGGTGTATTGGCTGGACGAACTCGGCCCGGACGGCAATGTCAATGCACAAAACATCAGCGGCGGAAATACGATGGTCCTTGCTTCGAAACAAAACGGACCTACATGGATAACCGCTGACACAGACTACCTTTACTATGCTGTCTCGCCTGACAGGGTCATCAGGAGAGTATCGAAGAAAGGCGGCCCGCCCGAAGACATTGCTCCTGCCATGGACGACTTCGTCCTGGGCATGGCACTCGACAATAATTTCGTGTACTGGGTGACCAGAAACAAGCTTTACAAAGTTAAGAAACCCTGATCCGGACTACAAAGAATTAACACTTGATATTGCTTTACATGGCTATCCCGTTCGCTCGCAGCACAATGCTATTACCGTCGCTTGCAGGGATTTTGTAAACAAATCTTAATAATCGGTTCATCTCGACAAAATCGAAAAAGAAACGCCTTGTCCCAAAAAGAACCTATCTTTATCCCATCTCCTCGTCGGAGTTTATGAGTACATCCCTCCAATCGCCGGGAGAATGCAGAATTTCAATCATGCCCCTGATAACACAAGTCAGCGGTTCATCCGCTATCTTGACTTTGACTCCTGTGTGCTCCTGGATGAGTTTTCCCCAACCAGAGATGCAAGCCCCCCCGCCAACCATCATTATCCCGTTACTCAGGACATCGTTGGCGAGTTCGGGAGGCATGGTCTCAAGGCTTTCCCTGATAGCCTGGACAATAGCCTGGACAATAGGTTCCAGTGCCTCCCTCACCTCTGCCGTACTTGCCACCAACTTCCTGGGCACCATAGTCGTATGGTCCAGGCCCTTGAGTTCAAAGGTATGTTCTTCCTCCATCGGGCAGACAGAGCCATGGTCTATCTTGATCTGCTCGGCCGTTGTCTCGCCTATGGCAAACCTGTACCTCTGGTTGAAATAGTCCTGAATCACCTTGTCCATGGCATTTCCAGCCATCTTGATGGAAACGCAGGAAACCAAATCGGAAAGAGAAATAAGTGAAACCTCGGACGTTCCGCCTCCGATATCGACCAGCATCGAGCCCCTGGGCTCCTTGACCGGCAGGCCGGCCCCGATTGCGCCGGCAAAAGGTTCCTTTACCAACATCACTTTGCTGGCGCCCGACCTGTAAGCCTCTTGTTTCAAAGCCTTGTTTTCTACCTTTGTGGCTCCATGGGGGGTGCAAAGAAGCACGGTGGGTTTGAGTAACCTCTTGCCGTCCATGGCTGCTTCCATGAGGTAGGTTATAAGGCCCTTCGTTGCTGTGAAGTTTGCAACCACACCATCCTGGAGGGGTCTTACCACGTCTATGAATGAAGGAGCCCGGCCGAGCATGCGTTTTGCTTGCAAACCTGCCGCTACAACCCTGTTGGAGTCTTTCCGATAGGCGACAATCGAGGGTTCCCTTAAGACTTCACCGCGTTTGTTGGAATAGGCATACGCATATGTCGTCCCCAAATCAATGGCTATGGCATCCCTTAACGGCATGTTGTTTCTTCAACCTCTAAGAAAAAGCTATCGGCAACAACGCTAGTCACTGTTGGACCTGCCGCCACCCTTCCTTCGCTTGGTGCCTTTTCTGCCGCCTGCGGGTTCGATGCTCCTCACATATTCCCTGAAAGAGGCCCCATCATACATTACCTGCTGGTACCTGGCCGAGTTTCCCGAATTTCTTCCTCTCCTCGAATAATCTCTTTCTCTGCCCCTGTCTTCTCCCCGTGGCTGCCTTGTATGGTGTTCTGCCCTGCCTGAACGCCTGCGGTACAATCCCTCTGTCAAAAGCTGCACGATCAATTCAGGCAGCTCGCATTTTTCCCATCGTGCCTGGAAGGCCAGTTCCTTGTGCAGGCTCGAAGAGAGTTCAATTGTAAGTTCAGTCCCAAAATCCTCTTCATCTACAGGCGGGGGCACTTCCATTCCACTGAGCCTCAATTGGTCGATGTGCCTTTCCAGCTCCTCTTCTGCAGCCTGTACTACTTCGCTCCTGGTCGCCCCCAGCACTGCGAATCCAGGAATTTCCGGAACCGTAACCTTCCATTTTTCCGATTCCGCCTCGTAGAGAACCAACATACGATAAGCTGACCCGCTCATGAATCATTCCTCCACCGCATCCTTTTTTCCGGCGCGGTAATCTGAATTACAAATCTTCAGGTTCCCACGTAACCATGAAACCACACACGGTAAAACAGAGCTTTACATATCTGAACTCGAACCGTCAAGGCAATCAGTAAACCTGCATTGCCCGGAATCCTTGGTTGACTGTAAATCCGGAATACATCCGGAAATTAACAGACCGTTTATTGTTCCAATATCATTCAACCCGGAAAAGCGCCGGG